>DASSIC010000431.1:0-5296 GCA_035692325.1 Gemmatimonadaceae bacterium
ACCGAACTTCTTGATCCCGCGGTACTTCGGGTTGCTGTCGCGGCCGTTGCGCGACGAGCCGACGCCTTTCTTATGAGCCATGGTCTCCTCGCGTCAACCGAGCTTGATGTCGTTGATCTTCACTTCCGTGAAGCCCTGCCGATGTCCCTGCTTCTTGGCGTAGTTCTTCCGGCGCTTCATCTTGAAGACGATGATCTTGTCGCCGAGGCCGTGCTTGACGATCTCACCGGTCACCTTGGCGCCGGAGAGGGTCGGGATGCCGGTCTTGACGTTCTTCCCGTCGTTGCCGAAGAGGACGTCGTTGAACTCGATCTTCCCGCCTGCCTCACCCACGATCGTGGGGAAGCGATATTTCTTGCCCGACTCGACGCGGAACTGCTTGCCGCCGGTGCGGATGATAGCGTAGGACATAGGAGAGGCTCGTGAGCGTGTGGCGTAGAGCCTAAGAAGTTAAACGGCGCGAGGTTAGCTGTCAACGGACGAGACCAGCCCGTTGCGAGCGACCGGCGCTCGCAATGTGACCCGCCCGGTTACGACGTGGTTAGGCTCGTCGAACCCACAAGCTAACGATGATTCCTCGCCCCCGTCGCCTTCTCCTGCTCTTCCCGTTTCTGGCTGCGCTCGCCTGCTCCTCGGCGACGGCGCCAGCCGGGACGGTGACCGCCGCGGCGACGGTGACGGGCATCCTGGTCAGAAACGGCACGACGGCGCCGATCTTCTACCTCGCGGCGGAAGCGGGCACGCTCGCCCTGCTCGATTTCCTCCCCTGCAGCGACGCCGCGCGCTGCCCGAACATCGCGCCGGGCGAAGAAAAGGGTTTGCGCTGGGACCAGGTAGTAGGATATGCGCCCGACCTGCACAGCTATGTGCTCCTGTGGTGGCAGGCGCCGAACGCGAATGCCGACGCCAAGGGGGGTCGCGTGGTGATTCACCGGTGATGCCTCCCCTGCGGCTGGTTCCGCACGACGCGCCCCGCCAGGAGGACGGATCCTTCGCCGAAACGAGGAGCCTCGTCATTCACGCGGCGCGTGCGGGCGACGTTCGGGCCTTCGCGACGCTGGTGGACATGTACTATGCGCGGTGCCTTCGGTTCGCGCTGCACATGCTCGCCGACCGCTCCGACGCGGAAGAGGCGGTCCAGGATACCTTCGTGCGGGTGTACCGGGCACTGCCGTCGTACCGCGAGCAGGATTCGTTCGAGCCGTGGCTCTTCCGGATCCTGGGGAACCGATGCCGAACGGCGGGTGCGAAGCAGCGCCGGCACGCGGACGTGATGGAGTACGGCGACGTGCCTGAGCGGGCGACCGCGGCCGGGCACGACAGAGAGCTGGCCTGGCGCGAGGAGATCGAGCGGGCGCTGCGGTCACTGCCGGTCGAGCAGCGCGAAGCGTTTCTCATGCGGCACGTGGAAGGGATGAGCTACGAGGACATGGCGGTGGCGACTGGTGCCGGCCTGTCTGCATTGAAGATGCGCGTGAAGCGCGCCTGTGACGCGCTCCGCGTTCAACTGACCGAGGTGGATGGTGTTTGAGGAACAGGACGAGACGATCGAGCGCATCGCGGCGCGACTGCGGCCCCTCCCCGAGATCGACCCGGCGGCGCGGGCGCGCGTGCTCGTCGCGGTGGCCGCAGAGCGTGAACGGGATCGCGAGCGCTCGCGTCAACTTGTGCGGCGGCGGCCCATCCTGATCGGCTCCATCGGCGTTGCGCTCGCGGCGGCGATGGCCTTCGTCGCGGTGCTGGCGACGCGGGACGGCGGTTCTGCACCGCGGGTTGCGGCGGCGCCGACGACGTCGGTGCCGGCAGCGTCGCCCGGCGGCGCACCGGCGGCGCTCGCCGCGCGCGAGACGGGTGCCGGGGCGCTTCAGCAGATACAGCTCGTCTTTCGCGACCCCAACGCGACGCGCGTCAGCGTCGTCGGCGATTTCACCGGTTGGGATCCGACGAAGGCGGTGATGACGCGGGATTCCGGGAGTGGGCTGTGGACGGCGACGGTGTCGCTTCCCGCGGGCCGACACGTCTACGCATTCCTGGTGGACGATTCGATCTGGGTGCGCGATCCGCGCGCCCCCGCTGCACCCGACGCCGATTTCGGGCGCCCGGGATCGGTCCTTCTGGTGGGACGTCCGTGATGAAGCGCCTGATCCGTCCGTCCTTGGGCGTCTCGTCGATCGCGCTCGTGCTGATTGCGGCGCTGTCGCGCGGCGCCGTTGCCCAGACGTCGGCGTATGCGGCCGGCGTGGGCGACACGACGCTCGACGTGTCCCTCGTTCGCGTGATCGACGGCGCGAGTGCGCGAGGCATTCCGTCGGCTCCGCTGCTGGCGAAGGTGCGTGAGGGGCGCCTCAAGCGCGCGAACACGGCGCGCATCCGCAGCGCCCTCGCCAGTCTCGTCGCGCGGCTCGATTCGGCGCGCGCGGCGCTCGGTCCCGCCGCGAGCACCGATGAGCTGGTGGCCGGCGCCGACGCCTTCGCGGCGGGAGCGGATGCGACGGCGGTCCGTGCGGTGCGCGCCGCGTCGGCCGGTCGGCCGGTGAGCGCGCCACTCGGCGCCCTCGCGCAGCTCGTGGCGAGCGGGGTCCCAGGTCCGCGCGCCGTGGCCATGGTGGTCGAGCTGCTGCGCCGCAACGCGTCGCCGGCGCAGGTGCTGGCGTTCGGCAACTCGGTGGAGTCGGACGTCGTGAGCGGACTGCCGGCGGAGGAAGCCGCGGTGCTCCGGCTGCACTCCTTCGGCGTGAACGCCGGAGATGCGTTGACTTTCCCCCAGGACATGCCAGCGACGATCCGACCGGGTAACTTGAACACGACCACGACGCCTCCACCGCAGAAGACGCCGAAACGACGACCCTAGGTGACTCGCGCACGAGCTGCAGCGTTCGGCGGCCTGCTCATCGCACTGGCGGTGGGCAGGCCGCTTGGCGCACAGGACCGCGCCGTGCTGGAGCTGGGCGCGTCGTACGTGCGCTTTCCGCAGGACGACGACGTCGTCGTCGGTCCGTCGCTGCGCTGGACGGTCAGCCGTGAACGCGAGCGACTGTCACTGAGCGGATCGCTGACGGGGCTCGTCGCCGCCGAAGGTGCGAGCGGCTATGCCGACGCCGCGAGCCACTGGCTCGTGCCGCTCACCGGCGGATGGCGAGGGGAGATCGGCGGCGAGGTCGGGGCACTCCTCGCCAGCGCGACGCCGTCATCGTCGAGCTACGCATCGAGCTCCATCGCCTCGCTCCGCATCCTCCGGCCGATCGAACGAGGTGGCATCTGGCTGCGAGGCAGCGGCAACCTGTCGACGCGCGAAGCGGGCGCACTCTGGGGGCGCGGCGTCGACGTCGGCGGATGGTGGCGACGTTCGGGCGTTCAGCTCCTGGCGTCGGTCACGCGTGAATGGAGCGTCGCGCAGCTGTTCACCGGTCCGGGGCGCGAGGGATTCGTCGGGGTCGTCCCCGTGGATTACATCGAAGGGAATCTCGCCGCGCGCATGGCGCGCGACGCCGCGACACTCGACGTGAGCGCCGCCGCACGACGCGATCCGGGCGCCGAGCACCTCGTGGAGTCGGGATTCAGCGCCACGGCCACCGTGTGGCGGACGCCGACGCAAGCCTTCGTGCTGAGTGCCGCGCGACAGCTGCCGGATTTCGTGCGCGGGGCCGAGGCCTCCAATTCGTTCACGCTGGGCATCCGATTCAACGAGCCGTCGCCGGTGCTGGCGCTCGCGATGCGCACGCCGCCGACCGTCCAGGTGGCCGCGACCGAGGTGGACGCGAACGGCGATTCGACCCGGCGCACGCTGCGCGTCCGCGCCCCCACCGCGCAGAGCGTGGAGGTGAGGGGCGACTTCACCGACTGGGAGCCGGTGGCGCTCACGCTGACCGGCGACGTGTTCATCGGCTCGTTCGTGCTGAGCCCCGGCAGTCACCGCCTCGTGCTGCGGGTAGACGGCGGAGACTGGCGCCCCGCGGCGAACACGCCGGCGGTGGACGATGACTTTGGCGGGAGAGTGGGGCTGCTGGTGGTGCCGTGAACGGTGAAGCGTGAACCGTGAACCGTGAACCGTTACTACGTGACGCCGTTACGGTTCACCGTTCACCGTTCACCGTCTCGATTCATCCTAGGCTACAGCGTATTGCTGCGTCACATCCCGGCCGGCGCTCTTCACCACCAGCTTGAACTCGTCAGGGCGCAGGAGCGGATCGTCGCGCATCTCGAGCGGGAAGCCGACGACCTTCTCCAGCTTCTTCATGACGTCGGACTCGTTCTCCATGGCGTACATGGCGACGTCGGGATGCAGCTTGACGAGCAGCGGATCGCGCCGCCCCTCGACCCCCATGCGCTTCACGCTGCGCTCCATGCGCCGCAGAATCGTCTCGGCCGTGAACACGCGTCCGGTGCCGTGACAGGTCGGACACGCCTCCGTCATGCTCTGGAGATGGCTCTGGCGCACACGCTGCCGCGTCATCTCGATGAGGCCGAGATCCGAGACGGCGAACGCCTTGGTCCGCGCGCGGTCGCGGCCGAGATGGGTGCGCAGCTCCTGGAGCACCTTGTCCCGGTTCGACTTGGTGTCCATGTCGATGAAGTCGCACACGATGATCCCACCCACGTCGCGCAGCCGGAGCTGCCGCGCGATCTCGCGCGCCGCCTCGATGTTCGTCTTGAGGCTCGTCTTCTCCGGATCCTTCTTGCCGACGAAGCGCCCCGAGTTCACGTCGATCGAGATGAGTGCTTCGGTCGGCTCGATGATCAGGTAGCCCCCCGACGGCAGGTCGCACCGGCGCTTGAACAGATCCCGGATCTCCTGCTCGATCTCCATCTTGTCGAACAGGGGCACGTCCTCCTCGTACAGGACGATGCGCTCGAGGAGGTCGGGCGCGATCCCCTTGAGATATTCGACGATCTCGTTGAAGACCTGCTTGGAGTCGACGGTGACGCGCTCGACCTTGTCGCTGAAGATGTCGCGAATGAGGCCGCGCGTGAGCGAGGTCTCGCGATGCACGAGCGAGGGGGGCCGGACGAAGTGCGTCTTCTTCTTGATGCGCTTCCACGCGTTCATCAGCGTGGTCAGCTCGCGCTCGATCGTCTCGGGGGTGACGTCCTCGCCGACCGTGCGGACGATCACGCCACCGGAGTCCTCGGGGAGCATTCCCTCTACGAGAGCACGCAATCGCTTGCGTTCTTCCCTGTCGCCGATCTTGCGGCTCACGCCCACGCGCGAGGCGAAGGGCATGTAGACGAGGAAGCGGCCCGCCATGGAGACCTGCGCGGTGACGCGCGGCCCCTTGGTGGAGATCGGCTCCTTGCT
>DASSIC010000432.1:0-2488 GCA_035692325.1 Gemmatimonadaceae bacterium
GGGCGCGCATCGTCGGCGAGGTCGTTCGCCCTGCCACCTACGAGCTCAAGGCCGGCGAGGGTCTTCCCCAGCTGCTCGAGGCCGCGGGCGGGTTCACCGCGTCCGCGGCGCGGCGTCGGGTGCTGGTCGAGCGCATCCTTCCGGCGACCGAGCGCGCCACGCCGGGGCGCGATCGCACGACGATCGACGTGTCCTCGGAGACGCTTGCCGCTGGGTTCGGGCCGCCTGTGCCGATCCAGAACGGCGACGTCGTGCGCGTCTTTCCGATCACCGAACGCGTGCGGAACCGGATCATCGTGAGCGGCAACGTGAATACACCGGGTGCGCAGGGGTTGGCCGCCGGGATGAAGCTGTCGGACGCGCTCCGTGGCGCGGGCGGGGTCAAGTCCGACACCTACCTCAACGAAGTGCTCGTCACGCGACTGACGAATGACTCGACGCGGGTCCAGCTTCGCGCGCGCCTCGCCGACACCACGGGCGCCGTCGTCGACGACATTCCGCTCCAGGAGGACGACCGGATCCAGGTCTTTTCCGTGACCTCGTTCCGTCCCGTGCGGTACGTCGCGCTCGCGGGCCACGTGAACAAGCCGGGCCGATTTCTCTACCGCGAAGGCATGACGCTGCGTGATCTCGTGTTGCTCGGTGGCGGCGTCAAGGAAGGGGCGTCGCTGCGTGAGGCCGAGGTCGCGCGCCTGCCGGCCGATCGCAGTGCGGGCCAGACCGCGCTCACCATCCGCGTGCCGCTCGATTCCACCTACCTGTTCGAGCGCGCGGCGGGCCGCTCGTACGTCGGACCGCCCGGTGTGCCCGCGCAGCCCAGCGGCGCGGCGGACTTCGTGCTCGAGCCGTACGACAACGTGCTCATTCTGCGACAGGCCAGCTTCGAATATCAGCGGACCGTGACGCTCAATGGCGAGGTGAAGTTCCCCGGTGCGTACGCGCTGAAGTCCAAACGGGAGCAGCTGCGGGACGTCATCGCCCGCGCGGGTGGCCTGACCGACGAAGCCCAGGTCGACGCCATCGTCTTCGTGCGCAAGGGACCAGCGTCCTATGCGATCTCGAACGCCAAGGATGGCGACGTGTCCAGCACGCTCGTGCAGGATAGTCTCACGCGGGTCCGCGCCACCAACGGTCGCATCGGGTTGGACCTGGCCGCGGCCCTTCGGGATCCCGAATCACGCGACAACATCGTGCTCGAGGACGGGGACGAGATCACCATTCTCCGCTACAACCCGGTCGTGCGCGTGCAGGGCGCGGTGAACGCGCCGGCGAATGTCACCTTCGTGCCCGGCCGCGACATCTACTACTACATCCGCGCCGCCGGCGGCGGCTCGCGCGTGGCGGACGAGGGCCGCGCGTACGTGACGCAGCCGAGCGGCAAGCTCGAGAGCGTGCGCAGTCGCACCTTCCTGCCGGACGACGTGCCGAAGCCGCAGGCGGGGGCCGTCGTCACGGTGCCGGATCGGGACCCGAGCGACAAGCGAGATTACGCCGCCATTGCGAGCGTCGCCTCGCAGATCATCGCGAGCCTCGTCGCCATCATTGCCATCACGAGACGCTGATGCCCAACAATTCGTTGTCCAGCGGCCGCTCGGACGTGCGCCGCATTCCCAAGCCGTGGGGCCACGAAATCATCTGGGCGTCCAACGATCTGTACGTCGGGAAGATCCTGCACATCACCGCGGGGCAGGCGCTGTCCGTGCAGTATCACGAGGTGAAGGACGAGACGGTGTATCTGCTCTCGGGCGAGTTGAAGTACTGGGTCCAGCTTCCGGGCAGCGACGCCCTCGAGGACATGTGCCTGATGCCGGGCGACGCCTTCCGCATCATGCCGGGCACCATCCACTACATGGAAGCGGTGACCGACTGCGACGTCCTCGAGGCCAGCACGCCACATCTCGACGACGTCGTCCGCATCAGGGATCGCTACGGCCGCGAGGGCACCAGCGCCGCCTGATGCGCTGAGCTCCGACGCGCACCCCGCGCGTCGCGATCGGCGAGCGCCCGCGGTGCTGGCGCTCGCCCTCCTCGGCGTCTCCCTTTCGGGACCGCTCGTCCGGCTCTCCGGCGCGCATCCGCTGGCGATCGCCGCGTGGCGCCTCGGCTTTTCCCTCCTCGTCATCGGCGCGGCGCTGCTGCTCACCGGCGAGTGGCGCCAGTGGCGCGGAATCTCCCGACGCGAGCTCCTGATCGCGCTCGGCGCGGGCAGCATGCTGGCGCTCCACTTCTGGAGCTGGAACAGCTCCGTCGCGCTCACCAGCGTTGCCGCCTCGGTGGTGCTGGTGAACACCCAGCCGGTCGTCGTCGCGCTGCTCTCGGTGGTCTGGCTGCGCGAAGCGCCGACGCGCCGCCAGTGGATCGGCATTGGCATCGCGATGGTCGGTGCGCTCGTCGTCGCGCTCCCGGATCTCCTGCGCGATGGCGTCGGCGAGGCAGCGCATCCCCGCGCGCTCCTCGGCGATCTCCTCGCGCTCGGCGGCGCGCTCAC
>DASSIC010000433.1:0-2385 GCA_035692325.1 Gemmatimonadaceae bacterium
AGCACGCGCGACTTGCCCGGGGCGTCCTTGAGCCGGTTCGCGGCCGTGGCGATCGCGGTGCCGATCGCGGTGCCGTCCTCGAGCTGCCCGGGCTGCAGATTGTCCAGCGCCGCCTGCACGACGGGATAGTCGGTCGTGAGCGGCACCTGCGTCAGCGCCTCGCCGGAGAAGGCGACGATGCCGATGCGATCCGAACTGCGGCTCTGCACGAACTGCTTGATCTTCGCGCGCGCCACCTCCAGCCGGTTCTGCGGCTGGAAGTCCATCGCGAGCATGGAGCTCGAGATGTCGAAGGCGATCACCATGTTGATCCCCTCGCTGGTCGACGTTTCGGCACGCGCGCCGGAGCGCGGTCGCGCGAGCGCGATGATCCCGGCGATCAGCGCCAGGTTGCGCAGGATGGCGAGCGTCCGCGAGATGCCCCGCCCCGCATGGGGGCCCCGCTTCAGCACCGGCACGCGCGAGAAGACGATCGCGGGGGGGCGTCGACGACGCGCGAGCAGCCACCACACCGGCAGCAGCACGAGGAGCACCAGCCACAGGGGCTGCGCGAACTGGAGGGGGCCGAGCTGGATCATGCGGCCGCCTTCTGCGATGCAGTCGCGTCCGCGGCGGCGATCTTCTCCGCCTGTTCGTGCTCACTGCTCACGATCGCGCGCGCCTCGGCGCCCAGCGCCTTCGCTTCGCTCGGCGAGACGGGTGCAGCGGCGAACTTGATCCCGTCCACGGTGCCAAGCAGGCGCTTGAGGCGGTCGTGCGCCACCGTGGAGGTGCCGCGCAATGCGAGCAGCAGCTCGCCGCTCGTGTGTGCGAGCGACGCGTGCGCGAAGCGCGCCGCGAGATACCGCCGGGCGACGTCGGTCATGAGCGCGGCGTGACGTCCAGGCTCGCCCGCGTCCACGAGTCGCAGCCGTTCGATCTGCTGGAATGCCGCCATGGCGTCGGCGAATGGATCGCCGGTTTCGCCGGGCAGCGCGCGGCGGCGACGCATCCACCACCACAGACCGAGGCCGAGCAGGAGGGCCGCGAGCGCCGCGGCCCACCACCACCACGGCAGCGGGGCGCGGGGCGCGATCAGGTCGCGCGCCGGTTTGGGCACCCGCTGGGAGGAATCCGCCGGCAGCACGCTGCGCACGAACAGTGTGGGCAGCGGCAGCGCCACGCGCCGCTCGTCGTCGTCCGTCTGCACCACGACGTCGCCAAGCCGGATCTGGAGCGTGCCGACGTCCCACGGGGCGAGGCGATAGACGGCGATGCGGTCCGATGCGTCGAGCGTGTCCGCGCCGTCGCGCACGACCGGCGGCTCGAGCGACTGCACCGGACCGAGCGAGTCCACGGCCACGGGGAAATTGATCGTGGCGCCGCGCGGTCCGCGCACGCGCACCGTGAGGCGCACGACGTCGCCGACGGTCACGGAGTCGCGATCGAGCGTCGCCCCCGCCTGCACGGGAACGCGCGACGGCGCCTGGGCGCGGACGTCCGCCGGCATCAGGAGCACCAGCGCCGCGAGCAGGACCTGCACGTGCAGGTCCTTCGCTGCGCTCAGGACGACACTCGCGCGCCGCATGCTCACCGGTGGCGCGAACGCGTCTCGCGCGTCCGGAAGAACTTGATCAGCGGATCGACGACCCCGCCGTCCGTGTGGAGCGGGATCTCGTCGATCGCGAGGCGCCGCAGCAGCCGCCGCCGCTTCGTGATCTCCTCGGTGACCGCTTCGGCGAATCGGGTGCGCACTTCAGGGTCGCTCGTGTCGACGTCCAGCGTCTCGCCCGATTCGGGATCGACGAAGCGAGCCAGACCGAGGTCGGGGAGCTCCAGCTCGCTCGGATCATCCACCGTCACGGCCACCACGTCGTGCCGCTGCGCGAGCAGCTTGAGCGGCTGCTCGAGCTCCTCTTCCTGGAAATCGGAGACGAGAAAGATGATCGACTTGTGCACGAGCATCTTGCCGGCGTAATCCACCGCGGCGGCGATGTCCGTGCCGGTGCCCACGGGCTCGAAGGCGAGCAGGTCGCGCATCAGGCGCAGCGCATGGCGGCGTCCCTTGCGGGGAGGCACGACGTGCTCGATGCGATCGGTGAACAGCACGGCGCCGACGCGGTCGTTGTTGCGGATGGCGGACATCGCGAGCACGGCGGCCAGCTCGCTCGCCAGCTCGCTCTTGAATCGCTTCCGCGTGCCGAACCGTTCCGACCCGGACAGGTCGACGACGAGCATCACCGTGAGCTCGCGCTCCTCGATGTAGCGCTTGACGTACGGCTTCCGCATGCGCGCCGTGACGTTCCAGTCGATCGAGCGCACTTCGTCGCCCGGCTGGTATTCGCGCACTTCGGAGAACTCCATCCCCTGCCCCTTGAACACGGAGCGGTACTCGCCGGTGAACAG
>DASSIC010000434.1:0-10206 GCA_035692325.1 Gemmatimonadaceae bacterium
CGATGGCCGGGCCGATGACCGCGGCCGTCTGCCACGAGCTGCTCCGCCACGCGATGGCGTTCTCGTACATCGTGCGCGGAATGATCTCCGCGCCCAGTGCTTGCCGCGCCGGCTGGAGCAGGCTGCGCGCGATGCCGCTGATGAAGATGATCGCGTAGACGGGGGTGACACCGGCCCGCTGCATCAGCCCCGGCGTCGCGCTGAAGGCGAGCAGCCCCGCCGCGCAGGCGACGTTCACGGCGAGCGAGCAGACGGTGATCGTGCGTCGATTGAAGCGGTCCGCCACGTACCCAGCGGGCAGCGCGATGGCGATGAACGGAAGCGCTTCGGCGAGACCGAGCAGGCCGAGCGACAACGGGTCGTGGGTGATCGCGTACACCTGCCATCCCACGACGACCGCCTGCAGCTGCGAGGCGAGCGTCATGGCGAAGAGACTCAGGATGTACCAGCGAAAGTCGCGATGTCGAAGGGCGGCGTAGGCGTCATGCCGTGGCGCCCCGCTGCTCGCCGTCATCGCGACGCGTAGATGGCGTCGCGCACCTGCTCGGCGAGTGCCAGATGTGCGGCGATCGTCGGGCGCATCGTCTCGATGTACTCCTTGAGCCGTGCGTTCCGCACGCTCGGAATGAAGACCCGGTCGATCGCGACGAGCAGATCCTGCTGGTAGCGCACTTCGCTTTCGACATACGTCGAGTCGAAGGGCCAGCCGGACATCGATCGCAGCGTGTCGCGGCGCGCAGCCGCCTGGTCGCGCATCAGGCGGCTCACTTCATCCTCACGCGGCGTGATGTCGAGGCTCGTGAGCAGGCGAGACAGCGTGGTGCTCAGCGCCGTGTGATCTGTGACGAGGTTGAGCGCGAGCAGCTTCACGTCGCGGCTCTGTGCGCGCGCCGGCGCCAGACGTGCCGCGGCGAGGGCGACGTTGTGCGACGTCAACAGGATGGCGGCCGTGTTCGCATCCGGGACGCGCTTGATTCGCGGCGCTGCTCGCGTCGTGCTCGGCGCGGTGACGGGAGCGGGCGTGGACGGCGCGCTACGCCCGGCACCGCAGGCAAGGACGGCGGCGAGCGGCAGACACAGCCCGCGCAGCAGCGCCCAGCTCGCGCGGCGTACCTGTCCTTCGGACGAAAATGGGCGTGGGCTCACCGCTGCACGTTAACCGGAAGTCGCCCATGAGGGGATCGCCGCGAGATCCAGCGAGCCCATGCGGTGGTGTGGCATAGGTGTGGAATTCGACGAGCTGACTGGATCTGTAGCCCCTGTTTCGGGTATTATTCGGGGTGTGTTGGGTGCTCGTTACGCCCGTGTGACGACCGACTGGATTGGGAGCTGGAGACATGCAGAACGACGTGAAGATCGACATCGAGGCCGCCGGTGGCGTCGACCTCGACCGCCTGGGGCGCAGCCTGCTGCTGCACGGTGAGCGGGTGGGTGACGGACGCTACCATGTCACTGGTGGGGACCACGACCACTGGGTCGACCTCTACACCACCTCGCACCCGCGCTGCGACTGTGGCGATCACCTCTGGCGCGAGCGGATCTGCAAGCACATCCTCGCCGCGCTCCTGCGCGAGGGCCACGACCCGGTGATCGAGGCCCTCGGTACGCTCTATCAGCGAATGCAGCGAACGGCGAAAGCCGCGTGAGGTGCGCTCTACCGCGCCGACTTCTTCCGCGACGAGGACTTCTTTCGCGACGATGTCTTTTTCCGCGACGACGTTTTCTTGCGCGACGACGTCTTCTTTCGGCCGCCGGACGACTTCTTCGTCGAGGAGCGCTTGCGTGGCACCTTCGCGCCCTTGGCGCGGGCCTCGGAGAGACCGATCGCGATCGCCTGCTCGCGGCTCTTCACCTTCGGATGCCGGCCCTTGCCGCTCTTGAGAGTGCCGGTCTTCCGCTTGTGCATCGCGCGCTTCACGCTCTTGCTCGCCGCCTTCCCGTACTTGCGCCCGCTCGAGCTTTTCTTTCTCGCGGCCATCTGACGCACGCTCCTGAAGAGAGTTGTCGAGGAACCAACGCGCCGCGACGACGCGCAACGAGCGTTCCATTGAAGCGCGCGGTGGCCTGCCGCAGGATTAAGCGGTTCGCTACGCGACTTCCGTCGGCGCGCGGCGTTCCTCGACCACCGCGCGCGGTGCCCGGCGTCGCGCGATGAGCAGCGACGCCTCGAGCGTGGCCATGCAGAAGCTCGCCCACGCCAGCCCGACGATGATTCCGGCGATCACGTCGGACGGATAATGCACGCCGAGGTAGAGCCGGGTCGCGCAGATGAGCAGGATCAGGATCACCGCGGCCGTGCCGGTGAGCAGCCGCGACCAGTGGTGCTTCTGGAGCCGGATGACGAGGTACGCCACGGTGCCGTAGCACACCGTGGCGCTCATGGCATGTCCCGACGGGAACGACGAGCTCACCGCCGTCGTCTGCCACTCGAAGACGCTGGGACGCGCCCGGTGGAAGACGAGCTTCAGCACGCCGTTGAGCAGGATGTTGCCGGCCACCGCGGCCAGGAGCAACCGCGCCGAGTGCTTGTGCTCCGTATGCCAGAGAAAGAGCGCCGCGACCGCGACGATCATCAGCACGACCGTCCCCGTGCCGAGGTAGGTCAGCTCGGTCGCCATCTGGGTGAGGAGGGGCGTGCTGTGCTGGTGCAGCCACTGCAGCACCGCGACGTCGAATGTCTGGGTGAGACCCTTCTGCACCCATTCGCCCATCTCGGCGAAGGCGAGGGTGCCGGCGATGGCGATGACGACGCCGATGACGAGGAAGACCCCGACGGTGGCGTAGAAGTTGTTCGCGCGGACGCCGAGGGCGCGCAGCCCCCGAAACACGACGTCCCACAGCAGGTGAAAGCGTCCGCGCTCACCTTCACGGCGCTCGTTGACGAGCGGCCGCGGCGTGCGCCGGCGTCCCTTGGTCTCGGTCATGTGGACAAGATGCTATCAAGAGCCGCGCCGGACGACCTGACGTCAGCATGACGGGTTGAGCGGACCGGTCACGGGCGGTAGCTTTGGGGCACGGCGCCGTGGCCAAGTGGTAAGGCGGCAGACTGCAAATCTGCTATTCGTCGGTTCGATTCCGACCGGCGCCTCTGACAGAAGCACCCAACGGCTGACGGCCAACGGTCCTCAGCATTCGGAAAGACGAGGCTCCGCGCATGCGCGGAGCCTCGTCTGCGTTTGAGTGGCGAGTGCAGAGTCCGGCGCACCGCTGGCTTGCATCGTGCGGGCGTACGACGGTGGACCTTTCACCGAGAGGACGACGCATGAATGAGGAACAGCGGAATGCCGAGCAGGCGGATGCGCAGCGCCCACGCGGACGCGACGGGCAAGCGGAACTCGAACGCGAGCTGCGTCGCGAAGCCGCCGAGGGCGCCGACGTCGTCGGCGACATGGGTGAAAATCGCAACGTGACCGGCTCCTCCACATGGGAGACGTTGTCCGCCAGCCAGCGCCCGAACGACGAGGAGAACCGAGGTGAGGTCTACTGACCGCTCGGCTCCCCTCGCAACCCGTGGTCAGAGCGATTTCAGGTACTCGACCAGATCGCGCATCTCCTGCGACGAGAGATGGAGCTTGAGATGTGAGTCGTAGTGCTGCACCACGGCGAGCAGGTCGGCGAAGCGGCCGTCGTGGTAGTAGCCGGACCCCGAGGCGCCATGGCCGTTCTTCTTGTCGTACGTCCAGAGCCCCTTGAGCGGCGCCGTGCGATACGTCCCGTCGGGTGAACGCTTCGCCTGGAAGTCGTCGATCCCGATCTCGCTCGCCTTGTGGGTGTTCCATCCGGGCTCGGTGAAGAGCGGCGGCACGTGGCAGGACGCGCACGTCGCCTTGCCGGCGAACAGCCGCTCGCCGCGTGCTGCAGCGGTGGCGTCGAACGAGCCCGCGGGGGGCGGCGGCGCGGGGATCGCGAGCTGATAGAGCTGCAGCGCACCGAGCTTCGACGTCACCAGGTCGGGTGAGTTGCGCACGTTCCATCCGCCGGTGCGTGCGCTCACTGGATACTTCTTCGCATCGCTCAGCCGTCGGTCGTAGAACACGCCCTTGCCGTGCAGCTCGGTGTTGGCGACGTACGCGTTCCAGTACGTCACGTCACCCCAGCCGCCGGTCCAGGTGTGATTGTTCACCCCCGCCAGCCCGAATGCGTTCGGGATGATCGTGCCCGCCTGCTTTCCATCGGGACGCATCGCCTTGCCGTCCTTGTCGAGCTCCGCGTCGAACCGACCGGGTCCCCAGCTCGCCAGCACCCTCTTCACCGTCGGCACGTCGACCTTCAGCTCACGCGCCAGCAGCGAGACGTTCGGCGTGGCCGCGATGATCGCACCCGGATTGAGATCGCGATTGCCGAAGCCGTCGAGCCGATGGCCGATGCCCGGTGCGAAGGCATCATCCACGGTGGAGTGACACACCGCACAGGTGAGTCCGACCTTCGTCATCCGGTCTCCATCGAAGGTGCCGACGACGCCGAGCACTGCATTCAGCTTGATGAGCGTGAGCGTGGTGGCGGGATCGTTCATGTCCACCTTCCCCGCCTTCACCCCCTCCACGACGGCCGGGGGTAGCGCGTCCATGTCGACCTTGAGCCCGAGGGCGAGCGCCGTCTTCGGACTTACGCCGGCGCCGACGCCGCCGTGCTTCTCTCCGGCGATCGCGCGATCGAGCCCGAGCCCGTCGCTCCAGAAGGCTTCGTCGCCGAAGGTGTCGAACCGGAAGGTGTGGCGCCCATCGTCCATCATCTGCTGCATGTTGCCGGCGATCACGACGTCGAACGGCGCGCGCGCGCCATCGCGATTCCTGGCGCGCGACGCACCGGCATCGCTGACCGATCGCGCCGCCAGGCCGCCCGCCACGGCGGCGGCGATCGCGAGGAGGGGAAGGGATCCTTTCATGGCTCTCCTGCACAGTTGAGCCTGGAGCCGCAGCTCAGGCCGAACGAAGGCACTCGATGGCGCATCGCCCTGCGGCGCGAGGCGCGGGCAACCTCGCCCGCATATGTCATACCATTTGTCAAGCAAAACATTGACTAATTAGATCGGCGATCGATCTTCCGCCGCACGGGAATACTTGCCATTCGGGCCGAGTCTCTCCAATAGAAGGCGTGGCGCGTCGTCGTCATGCAACGGAGAGAGCGAGCATGGCGCAGCAGCCGGTCGAGCGATTCGAGACGGTCATCCTGCCGTACCTGGATGACGCGTATACGCTCGCGCGCTATCTCCTGAAGGACGAGCACGACGCGCAGGACGTGGTGCAGGAGGCCGCGCTGCGCGCCTTCCGGCACTTTCATCAACTCCGTGACGGCGAACCGCGCGCCTGGTTCCTCGCCATCGTGCGGAACTGCTGCTTCACCTGGCGCCGCCGCAACTGGAAGGACCGGCTCGTCGTTCCGTTCGAGGATCACCTGCATACGAACGTCGACGAATCGCGGTCCGCGGATGCGCAGGCGATCGAGCAGTCGGATCGCGCCGCGGTCGAGCGCGCCGTCGCCGCATTGCCACTGGAGTTCCGGGAGGTCATCGTGCTGCGCGAGATTCAGGACCTGTCCTACGCCGAGATCGCCGCCATCGTCGGCGTGCCGGTCGGCACCGTCATGTCGCGCCTCTCTCGTGCCCGCCGGCGCGTGGCGGCGGCACTCGGCGCCGGCGCGCAGGAGGCGAGCTGACATGCGCTGCGCCGAATGCCGAGAGCGTCTGGACGCCTATCTCGACGGAGAGCTCACTCCGGTCGAGTCGGAGATGGTGCGCGGGCACGTGGAGCAGTGCACGAACTGCGGACACGAGCACGCCGTGCTGAGCGCCACGTCGCGTCGACTCAGGGATGGACTCATGTACTACGAAGCGCCGGACATGCTGAGGGCCCGCATCGTGAGCGCACTGTCCCGGCCCGCGAAGCCCGCTGACCGCGTGGTGTCGCCGTGGGTGCGTTGGAGCCGGCTCGCCGCCGCGGCGCTGGTGATCGCCGTCGCCAGCAGCGGCCTGACGGTCGCGGTGCTCCATCGCGAGGATACCACGCGTGCCGTTGCCGATGACGTGCTCGCGAGCCACGTGCGCTCGCTGATGCCCGGTCACCTCACCGACGTCGCATCGAACGATCAACACAACGTGAAGCCATGGTTCAATGGTCGCGTCGACCTGTCGCCGCCCGTGCCGCGCCTCGATTCGGCCGGCTTCCCACTGCTCGGCGGACGGCTCGACTACGTCGCGTCGCGCCAGGTTGCTGCGGTCATCTACGGACGACGCCAGCACATCATCACCGTGTACTCCTGGTCCAGCCCCGGCGACGACGAGCCGCAGTCGTCGCTCTCCACACAGGGCTATCACATGATGCGGTGGCGCAGTGGCCGGGTGGAGTCGTGGGTGATCTCCGACCTCAATGCGGGCGAGCTGGCACAGTTCGTCGCGCTGTTCCGGCGCAACGCCGCGTGATCACGCCCGCCGGAAAGAGCAGGCGGGAATAAAGTCGGAGGCGAGGGAGTCGAGAGGTCGAGACGCATCACCGTATCCGTTCACCCGGAGCTCGACTCTCATGACGCACCACGACGATCGCGACCCACGCGAGTTCGATACGATCGGCAACACCCGCCCCACCGGCAGCAACTACATCGCCGACGATCCGAGCGACGACGGCATCGACCGGCGCGGCTTCCTGCGCTGCATGGCGTGGGCTGGCACGGCCGCCGTCTGGGGGCTCTCGGGCGGCGTCCCGAAGTCGTTTGCCCTCAGCCGGCTGCCATTCCTGTCCGACTCCGAGCGGAAGAGCATCTTCTTCGCCCAGATCAGCGACAGCCACATCGGGTTCAGCAAGGAGGCGAACAAGGACGTTACCGCGACCCTGCAGGAAGCGGTCGGGCGCCTCAACGCCCTCCCGCAGCGTCCCGCCTTCGTGCTGCACACCGGTGACATCACCCAGCTCGCGAAGCCGAGCGAGTTCGACACCGCGAACGAGGTGCTCAAGGGCATTCGTACCGATCGCGTACTGTACGTCCCCGGGGAGCACGACGTCGCCGGCGACAACGGCGCCTCGTATCTGCAGCGGTACGGCAAGGGTACGAATGGCGGCGGCTGGTACAGCTTCGACCACTCCGGCGTGCACTTCGTCGGGCTGGTAAACGTCCTCAACCTGAAAGCGGGGGGACTCGGCTCGCTCGGTGCCGAGCAGCTCGCGTGGTTGGCGAAGGACGTCGCGCGCTTGTCGAACAGCACGCCGATCGTGCTCTTCGCGCACGTGCCGCTGTGGACGGTCTATCCCGAGTGGGGATGGGGCACCGACGACTCCGAGCAGGCGCTCGCGCTGCTCAAGCGCTTCGGGTCGGTCACCGTGCTCAATGGCCACATCCACCAGATCATGCAGAAGGTGGAAGGGCACATGTCCTTCCACACGGCGATGTCCACCGCCTTTCCGCAGCCCGCGCCCGGCACGGCGCCCGCGCCGGGCCCGATGACAGTGGACGCACAACGGCTGAAGAGCGTGCTCGGCATCACCGAGGTGACCTTCGTGCCGGGACGCAGTGCACTCGCCGTCGTCGATGCGACGATCTCCGGACTGCCGCCGGCGTTCGCCGCAGCCTCACAGGACGCGATGGCGAATCGACGGCGCGCCACTCGTGCACTCGGCGCGAACGAGATCGGGATCGACAACTTCAACTTCACCCCACGCACTCTGGCCGTGAAGGCGGGGACGAAGGTGACCTGGATCAACGACGACGACGTGCCGCATCTGATCGTGAGCGTCACCGGCGCGTTCAAGCCCTCACCCGTGCTCGACACCGGCCAGCGATTCACCGCCGTCGTTCGCGCCGGGGTCCAGCGATACTTCTGCTCCCTGCATCCCATGATGCAGGGCCAGGTCGTCGCCACCTGATCCTGATAGGGTTGCTCGCTACCGCTCGCTCCGATGAGCGAGCCGGAGGAACTCGGCGCGCGTCATCGGGCATTCGCGGAACACGCCGCGTAGCGCGCTGGTGATCGTCGCCGAGTTCTGCTTCTCCACGCCGCGCATCATCATGCACAGGTGCGAGGCCTCGAGCACCACACCGACGCCCGCCGGAGCGAGCACGTCGTCGAGCGCGTCGGCGATCTGCTCGGTGAGGCGCTCCTGCACCTGCAGCCGCCGGGCGAAGATCTCCACGATGCGCGGCAGCTTGGAGAGCCCGACGATGCGACCGTTCGGGACGTACGCGACGTGCGCCTTGCCGAAGAAGGGGAGCATGTGATGCTCGCACAGCGAGTAGAACTCGATGTCGCGCACCATCACCATGCTCGAGTGCTCCTCCTCGAACACCGCATCGCCGACCGCGTCGGCGACGCTCAGCGCATAGCCGCGCGTGAGCCAGCCGAGGGAGCGACTCACGCGATCGGGGGTCTTGAGCAGCCCCTCGCGGTCGGGATCCTCGCCCAGCAGGGCGAGCTGGCGCCGGACGAGGTCGGCCATCTCGCCGCTCTCGGGGGCAACGTCGTCCTCGTGCAGAATGAGATCACGTTCGAGGCGCGCGGTCATCGCGCGCTCCCGGCCAGAGCGGATTCGCGTTCCATCATCAGTTCAGCCTCCAGGTTGGCACGGTCGCGGCCGATCGTCACCGTCGCGAGAGCGCGGCCGTCGGACATGTAGCGCACCTCGCAGTCGCGTGCTTCCAGCGACCCGTCGATGTCGATGACATCCCACCGCTCGGCGTGGCCAGCATAGGAGATGGACAGGTCGTAGTGCGCGCTCCAGAAGAAGGGAATGGCCATGAAGCGCTCCTCGGCACCGAGGATGTTGCGTGCCGCCGTCTGTGCCTGTCGCTGTGCCGCGACCCAGTGCTCGACGCGGATCTTCTCACCGGTGCGGGGATCGGGATAGCGCGCCACGTCGCCCGCGGCGAACACGTTGGGCGCGCTCGTGCGCAGCTGGGCATCCACCAGCACACCGCGATCGAGCGTCAGCCCTGCGCGCTCGGCCAGCTCCACGTTGGGCCGCACGCCGACGCCGGCGACGACGAATGTGGTTGGTATACGATCACCATTCTCGAGGATCACCGCGCCGGACACCAGCTCGCGCGGCTTCTGGCCAAGGTGGAAAACGACGCCGTGCTCGACATGCACGCGATGGACGAGATCGCCGAGCTCGGGGCCGAGCACGCGCTCGAGCGGTCGCGACTCGGGGGCCACGACGTGCACCTCGAGCCCGCGTGCACGGAGTGACGCCGCCACCTCGAGTCCGATGAAGCTCGCGCCGATCACGACGACTCGCGCGCCGGGGCCCGCCGTCGTCGCCGCCTGGATGATGGCTCGACTGTCGGCGAGCGAGCGGAGTGTGAATGGCTGGCGCTGTCCCTCGCCCGGCAGCGGGAGACGGATGGGGGATGCACCGGTCGCGAGCAGCAGCGCGTCGTACGCGAGCTCCGCACCGGTATCGAGCCGAGCGCGTCGAGCGCGCACGTCGAGGTCGACGACCTGACGATTGCGCTCGAAGGTGATGTCGTTGTCGCGGAAGAAGTCCGGCGTGCGCAGCGTGACCCATTCCTCCTGCGCCGTGCCGGCGAGATAGTCCTTGGACAGGTTGGGGCGATCGACCGGCGCATCGGGATCCGCGTCGGCCATCGTGATTCGCCCGTCGTATCCCTCTCGCCGCAGCGTCACGGCCGCTTCGACGCCCGCCGCTCCGGCGCCGATGATCAGCACGGAATCGGGTCGAGCACTCGGCGTGCGACGTCGAGTCGCAGGCATTCGCGGCTCGCGCGACACGACGCGAACGACGCCGTCGGCCTCGCTCACCTCCCAGCAGGGGAGCGCATCGAGCGCCGGCGGGCGGTCTGGCTCGCCGGTATCGAGACGGAAGGCAGCGTGGTGCCAGGGACAGCGCACCGTTCCGTCGACGATGATCCCTTCCGCCAGCGGGCCGCCGTAGTGGGAGCAGGTCGCGCCGATGGCGTGGCAGCGCCCGCCGCTGCGCGCGACGAGCACGGCCTGATCGCCGACGCGTCCGGCGATGCTGTGCCCTTCCGCGAGCTGCTCGCTCGGAATGCCGGCGAGGAGATCGGGGCCCGATGGCTTGGAGTGTGTGTCGGACATGACCGTCAAGCGTGAACCGTGAACCGTGAACCGTGAACCGTGAACCGTGAACCGTGAACCGTGAACCGTCTAAGGCGTTTCCGTCATCCCGTCTTCCCCTCTTCCCGTCACCGCGCTGGAATCAGGAACCGGCACCTCGGCACATCCGAGCGATCGCAGCGCTC
>DASSIC010000435.1:0-4866 GCA_035692325.1 Gemmatimonadaceae bacterium
CGCGGCGTCCGCACTCCGAGCCCGGCCGGGTCGCGGTGCCGATCATGCTCGCCGGTTCCGTGCTCGGCGTGATCGTCGCCGACACGCGTGGCGCGGCCGAGCTGCCTGCCGACGACGTGGAGCTGCTCCGCACCGTCGCCGCGCAGGTGGCCTCCGCGGTGAGCAACGCGCGCGCCTATGCCGAGAGCCTTCGGCAGCAGCGCCAGACCGAGGCGCTGGCCGACGTCGCGCGCGCCGTCGGCGAATCGCTGCGGCTGGAGCAGGTGCTCCGGCTGATTCTCGGCCACGCGACGGCACTGCTGCGGACGGACGGTGCGTGCATCGCGCTCCTTCGCGGCGATGCGCTCGAGGTGGTGGCCGCCATCGGCACCGGCGATCCACTCGTCGGCATGTGGATGCCCCTCGTCGGCAGCATGACCGGGCGGGCGGTGCGCACCGGCACGAGCATCGTCGGCGATGCCTCCACCGACCCGGACGCCTTCCCGCCGACGGTGACGGCGGCATTCATCCGCAACGTCATCATCGTCCCACTGTCCACGGCGAACGGCCCGGTGGGCGCGCTCACCGTGTTCAATCGCAGTGCGCCCTTCACTCCTGACGCGGCGGACGTGCTGCAGCGCTTCGCGGATCAGGTGGCGGTGGCTGTCGTGAACGCGCGGCTGTTCGAGGACGTCACCGCCAGCCGCGCACTCGCCGAGCGGCATCAGCGCGTCGTCGAGACGTCGTCGGACGCGATCGTCATCACCGACACCGAGCACCGCATCGCCTTCGCCAATCCGTCGGCGATCGCCTTCTTCGGGTATGGCGACGCGCTGATCGGCATGCCCGTGACCCGCACCATCCCCGAAGAGACGCGCGAGTACGTGCGTCGGCGCGAGGACGAGGCGCTGGCCGGTACGCCACAACGCTATGAAGGCATCGTGCTGCGTGCGGATGGCGATCGGCGCATCGTGGCCGTGTCGACCGCGCCACTGCGCGAACAGGGGGTCATCACCGGCATCGTGGCGTCGCTGCGGGACATCACGGAGGAGCGTCGGGCCCGCGACGCCGTGAGCCAGTCCGAGGCGCGCTACCGCAACCTGTTCGAGTCGGCGAGCGACTCGATCTACACGACGGACCTGCGCGGCACCTTCACCTCGGTGAACGAGGCCACGGTCACGATGTGCGGCCACGCACGGACGTCGCTGCTCGGCCACGGATCCCGCATGCTGTTCGACGACGAGCACGAGCTGGCCCACGTGTCCGCGGAGTTCGCGCGCGCCTGCGCGGGAGAATCGGTCCGCTACGAGTGCCACTTCCGCCGCGCCGACGGCGTGCGCCGGCTGGTGTCCGTGAACAACACGCCGATCCGTCACGGGACGGAGGTGGTCGGCGTGCTGGGCGTGGCGCGCGACGTCACCGACGAACGCGAGAGCGCCGCCGCGCTGGCCCGGTCGGAGGCGCGCTACGTGCGGCTCGTCGAGTCGGCGTCCGACGGCATCTTCACGCTCGATGAGGCGGGGCGCTTCACCTCCGTCAACCGCTCGCTCGAGCACGCGGTGGGCATCGCGCGCGCCGACCTGATCGGCGCGCCGCTGGCGCTCGTCGTCGACGCCCGCGACGTGGCCACGGGGGAGGAGCTGCTTCGTCAGACGTTCGCCGGATCGCGCTGCAAGGGCTCGCTGCGCTACCGCGCCGCCGACGGCTCGGTGCGCCAGGGATCGGTCATCACCGCTCCCGTCTTCGAGGATGGCGCGATCGCCGGCGCGCTCGGCATCATGCGTGACGTGACCGACGATCAGCGACTCGCCGAGCAGCTGCTGCAGCAGGAAAAGCTGGCCGCGGTGGGTCAACTCGTGAGCGGCGTGGCGCACGAGCTCAACAACCCGCTCGCGGGCGTGATGGCGTTCTCCGAGCTGCTGCTGTCGTCGGAGGCCGCGCACGACGCGGATGCCCGGCACGCACTGGAGACGATTCACCACGAGGCGATGCGCGCGGCGAAGATCGTCTCGCACCTGCTCACCTTCGCCCGCCAGCGGCCGGCGGAGCGCATGGACACGGACCTCAACGCGATCGTCACCGACACGCTGGCCCTCCGCCGCTACGCCCTGCGCACCGCGCAGATCGAGCTCGAGGTCGTGCTCGACCCCGCGATGCCGCACACCTGGGCCGATCCGTTTCAGCTCCAGCAGGTCGTGCTCAACCTCATCGGCAACGCGGAGCACGCGCTGGCCGACTGGCAGGGCACCCGACGGATCACCATCTGGACTCGACACGACGCCGAACGGCTGACCGTGGCGGTCGCGGACAGCGGACCCGGTGTGCGGGAGGACCAGCGAGATCGCATCTTCAATCCGTTCTTTACCACGAAGCCGGTGGGCCAGGGCACCGGGCTTGGGCTGTCGATCTCGGACGGCATCGTCCGCGAGCATGGCGGACAGCTCCGCGTGGAATCGCAGCTCGGCGAGGGCGCCACCTTTCTCATGGAGCTTCCGCTGCGCCCCGCGAGCACGGCGCAGGTGCGCGTGGAGGCAACGCGACCCAGCGCCGCGTCGGCGTCGCGGCGGATGCTGGTGGTCGACGACGAGACGGCGATGCGCAGCGCCATCACCACCTTTCTCGCCACTCTCGGTCACCAGGTGACGGCGGCGTCGGGGGGACTCGAGGCCCGGGCGTTGCTCGATGCGAACGAGTATGATGTGGTGCTGCTCGATCTCCGGATGCCCGATCTCGGGGGAGACACGCTGTTCGAGGAGCTGCGCGATCGTGACCCGCGCCACGCTCGCCGCGTCGTGTTCGTGACGGGCGACGTGCAGGGCGACGACGCGCGCCGCTTTCTCGACCGCGCCGGACGACCGGTGGTGGGCAAGCCCTTTCAACTGGATGAGCTCGCAAGTGTGCTCGCGGGCGTGACCACCTGATGGCCAAGATCCTCATCGTCGACGACGAGCCGGACATCACCTCCGCGCTGGGGCGCTACTTCGAGCGCGCAGGGCACGATGTGCTGCGCGCCAGCACCGGCTCGCAGGGCGTGGCGCTCGCCGCGAGCGAGCGCCCCGCCGGGATGCTCCTCGACCTGCACCTGCCGGACCTCACCGGCTTCGAGGTGCTGGAGCGCACGCGCGAACATCGCCCGGTCGTGATCATGATCACCGGGCACGGCGACATCCCGCTCGCCGTGCAGGCGATGCAGGCCGGCGCCGAGGGCTTTCTCACCAAGCCCGTGGAGCTGGCGCATCTCGGTGCCGTGGTGGACCGCGCGCTCGAGAAAGCCCAGCTCCGCGAGCTGACGCGCGCCGCCGGCGCTCGCACCGGCCGAGCGGCCACCGAGATGCTGCTCGGCCCTTCGGCGCCGATGCGCGAGCTCGCCCAACAGATCGAGCTGCTCGCGCGCAGCGAGCGCACGGTGGCGCTGCTCGTGGGGGAGAGCGGGGTCGGCAAGGGACGTGTCGCGCGGGCGATCCATGCGCTCAGTGCTCGCGGCGCGCGGCCGTTCCATGAGCTGAGCTGTGCCCTGCGCCCAACGGCGACGCTCGACGCGGAGCTGTTCGGCATCGAGCGCTCGGGTGAGGGGCCACTGCCCGGCCTCTTCGAGGCATCCGATGGCGGAACCCTGTTTCTCGACGAAGTGGCCGAGCTGCCGGACACCCTGCAGCCGACGCTGTTGCGCGCGATCGAGGAGCGACGCGTGCGCCGCACGGGCGGATCGCGCGAAGTGCCGGTAGACGTCCGGCTCATCGCCGCCACGGTGCGCGATCTCGCGACCGAGGTGACCGAAGGCCGCTTCCGCGAGGACCTCTACTACCGGCTCAGCGTGATGCCGCTCCACCTGCCGCCACTGCGCGCCCGATCGCCGGAGGACCTGCGGGAGACGGTGGCCGCGCTGGTGACGGAGCTGCGCCGCGGGCTGCAGCACGCGCCGTACGGCGTGAGCGATGAAGCGCTGGAGGTGATCGGCAGCTACCCGTGGCCGGGCAACGTGCGCGAGCTGCGCAACGTGCTGGAGCGCGCACTGCTGCTGGCGCGGGGCGAGGAGCTCGTGGGCGTGACGCATCTCGCCGCCGAGGTGCGCGGCATAGGCGACGATGCTTCGCTGCCGCACGTGTCGCGCTCGCTCTCCGAGGTGGAGCGCGCGCACATCGAGCGCACGCTGCGCGCTCACGGCGACAATCGGACGCGCGCCGCGCGCGAGCTCGGCATCTCGCGCGCCACGCTGATCAAGAAGATCCGCGAGTACGACCTGGGCGAGCGCACGAGCGGCGTCCACCTTCGCGTGGAGGAGGGATGACCGAGCTGCACGAGCACGACGCGATGATCTGCCGCGCCTGCGGCAAGGAGGAGCGCGCGTCGGAAGGCTATCCGTGCGCCCGCTGCGGCACGTTCATCTGCCAGATCTGCAGCATGCGCGGCGTGGAGAAGTGCAAGACGTGCGCGCAGAAGGAGCTCCCGATGCCCAAGTGGCTCGAGGATTGACCTCCGCCGTTCGATGACATCGTACCAGTCCTGCGGGCTCGTCGTCGGCCACGCGACCGACGCCGAGGGAGCCACCGGCTGCACCGTGATCCTCGGCGAGACGGGTCCCTTTCGCTGCGCCGTGCACGTCGTGGGACGCGCGACCGGGACGCGCGAGCTGGCGCTGCTCGAGCCGGGTCAGCTCGTCGATCGCGTGGACGCGATCCTCCTTGCCGGCGGCTCCGCGTACGGACTGGACGCCGCCGCCGGCGTGATGCGCTGGATGGAGGAGCGCGGCCGAGGATTTCCCGTTGGGGCGGGTGTCGTGCCGATCGTTCCTGCCGCCGTCATCTTCGACCTCGCGCCACTCGGCCGCTTCGATGCGCGGCCGACGCCGGCGATGGGTCACGCCGCCTGTGACGCCGCCGCGGCCGA
>DASSIC010000436.1:0-3369 GCA_035692325.1 Gemmatimonadaceae bacterium
GCAGCTCGCACTCACGATCGAGCGCCTCGAGGACGGGGAGGTGTCACCCTATCTCGTCGACGAGCTGCGTGCCGGGGACACGCTCGAGCTGCGCGGCCCGATCGGCGGGTACTTCGCGTGGGACGCCCGGGACGGTGGTCCTCTCCTGCTCGTCGCCGGCGGGTCGGGGATCGTTCCGTTGATGGCCATGCTGCGGCATCGCGCGCATGCGCTCGCGGGCGCGGACGCCGCCGCTCGTGAGCGGCTTCGCACTCGCGTGCTCTATTCGTCGCGAAGCTGGGACGAGGTGATCTACCGCGACGAGCTCGCGGTCCTGGCAGCTGCAGACGCGTCGCTGGAGGTTCGACACACGCTCACTCGCGAGACGAGCCCGGCGGCACCCGGGCTCCGCCGCCGGATCGATCGCGTGATGCTCGAGGAGGTGGCGTGGCCCGTCACCGAGCGGCCGCTCGCCTTCGTCTGTGGTCCGACGCCGATGGTGGAATCCGTCGCGAATGCGCTCGTCGCGATCGGGTACGACCCGACACGCGTGAAGACCGAACGCTTCGGTCCGTCGGGCTGAGCGAACGTCTACTGCACGACCACGGTGCCGGACATCGCGGTGCCGTGCACGACGCAGTGATACTTGTACGTGCCGGCGGTCGCGAACGCGCGCTGATAGGTCCCCTCGGACTGCGTCGCCGAAGCAGAGCTGCCGTCGTCCCAGGTGACCGAATGATCGACGCAGGTCTGGCCGGTGCCGCCGTTGTATGGATCGTTGCTGCCGGTGCACGTGGCCCAGGTCCACTTCACGGTGGTGCCCGCCGCGACCGTGAGTGAGGCCGGATTGAAGCTGTTGTTCTGGACGAGCACGTCGTTCGGCGTCGCGGGCGTCAGCGGGGGCGTCGGTTGGTTGGGCGTCGTGATGGGGTTCGAGCCACCGCCACCGCCGCCGCAGGCAAGGGGCACGGTCGCGGCAAACGCCAGCAGGATGAGCGTGGAACGCATTCGCATGGGGATGCTCCGATCGAGTGAGGGGGTGCGAGCTGCTGCACCCCACTCAGGGCAGGGCCGGTGCCCGATCTCGAACGCTCGTTGCGTGAAGGCAAACGCTGTTCCCACAACGACATGGCCTCGCGACGCCATCGCGCGTGCGTCGACGCGCGTAACGATTCGTTCCGCCGCCGTATCGGCACGGATCGGCGACGAGGCGTCGCTACGCTACGAGCTCACGCCCTGCTGCAGCCGCTCGAACAGCTGCAGCGCGTCGCCGCTCGGTTCGGCATCGAGCTCGTGGCGCATGCGATCGGCGAATCGCCGGAAGGCGCGCAACGCCTGCGAGCGTTCCCCGAGCCCGGCGTGACAGCGCATCAGCGCCAGCAGCGCGTCCTCGTGCAGCTCGTCTCGCGCGAGCACGCGCCGGAACGCCTCGGCCGCCTTCTGCTCGCGCGCCTCCGCGGCGTGCCGAGTGCCGAGCTCCATCAGCGAGTCGATGTAGAGGCGCTGGAGGCGGTCGCGAAATTCCAGATGCCAATCGCCCACCGGCTCGCCGTCGAGCAGATCGCCGCGATATCGCGCGAGCGCCGTCTCGAGCTTCGTCGCCGCTCCCTCCTGCTGACGCTTCACCGCCACTCGCGCCGCGAGGACGTCGCGCTCGAAGTCGGCGACGTCGAACTCGGCGACCACCGCCGGATCGACCCGATACCGCTCGCCATCGATCGTGATCCAGTCGCCGGCGCCCAGCGCCTTGCGCAGGCGGTGCAGCGTCACATGGAAGTTGTTGCGCAGCTGAGCCGTGCTCGCGTCCGGCCAGAAGGCGAGGCCGACCTGTTCCTTGGTGCGTCCCTCGGGATGCAGCAGCAGATGCACGAGCAGCTCGCGCGGCCGCGCCGAACCCCACGCCGTGGCGTCGAGGAGCCTGTCGTCCACGAACACCTGGAGCGCACCCAGCGCGAGCACGCGCAGGCGCCGGCCGTCCGTCGTCGCCCGCGCGTGCACCTCCGGCTTCTGCTGCACGCGATGCTCCGTGGTGTGCCGCGCCGCTTCCGCGAGCGCGACCTGCACCACTTCGGCCGTCGTCAGGGCGCTCCCCGCCGCGTACGCGCCGTCGAAGCTCGCACCGAGTGTCGTTCGCAGCTCCGCCATCATCTCGCGTCGCTCCGCCGGTGCCAGTCCCGGCAGGGCGACGGCGAGGCGTTCACGATGCGCTTCGATGCCGGCGAGCAGACGAGCCGCGACATCGCCGCGGCCGCGATGTGCGGCGACCACCGCCACGACGTCGAGGGCGAGTCCGATCCCCCATGCATCGTTGATGGAAACCTCGAGCTCCAGTCCTTCCATGACGAGCGCGCACCCCTCGTCGACGTTGCCGCGCGCCACCTCGACGCGCGCCAGCGTGGCAAGACTGTGCGCGAGCGTCGTCGGCAGATCGTACTGGCGCGCCACCACCTCGTTCGCGCGCAGCAGGCGACACGCGTGATCGAACTCGCCCTCCACGTACGCGGCCCACGCCCGCCAGAATCGCGCGAAGATCACGGCGATGTCCTGCGCCGGCCATCCGTCGGTGAAGGCGAGCGCCTCGTCGAGCACGGTGATCGCGCCCTTGGTGTCGCCGCCGAGCAGGCGCGCGGCACCGTACTTCGCGATCGCGGCCCCCTCGACCTTCGGACTGTCGGATGCACGGATCAGCGGAAGCGCCGCCTCGAAGTGCGCGCAGGCCAGTGGATACTCTCCCTGCGCGAGCGCCGTCAGGGCGCTGCAGATGAGCGCACTCCCCCTGAAGCGCGGCTCGGCGGGCGCGTCGAGCGCCAGCGCGCGATCCACCAACAGTCGCGCGTCGCGGAAGAGTCCCGTCGCGTACCAGTACCAGTACGACGCCCCGACGAAACGGAGCGCCAGCTCGGCGCGGGACGGATCCGCGACCGCCCAGGTAACCGTCGCGCGAAGGTTGTCGTGCTCCGCGATCAGGCTTGCGAGCAGCCCGGGTGCATTGGAGCCGCCGACCAGGTTGGGCGCGGCCGCCTCCATCAAGCCGAGATAGAACTCCGCATAACGAAGCTCCAGCGACGCGAGCTCGCCCGCTTCCGCGAGTCGTTCGATCCCGTACTGCCGCACGGTCTCGAGCAGCCGGTACCGCGCCTCGCCGCTCCCCGCCTCCATGCCGACGAGCGACTTGTCGACGAGCGCGGCGACGCCGTCGAGCACGTCCTCGGGCTCCAGTGGCGTACTGGCGGCGACGGCCTCCGCGGCATCGAGGGTGAAGCTGCCGGCGAATATCGAGAGCCGGCGCATCAGCACCTGCTCGCGCGGTGCGAGCAGGCCGAAGCTCCACTCCATGGTCGCGCGCAGCGTGCGGTGGCGCGGCAGCGCCGTACGACTCCCCGTCGTGAG
>DASSIC010000437.1:0-2142 GCA_035692325.1 Gemmatimonadaceae bacterium
TGGAGGGGCACACGCTCGCGCTGCTCGGCGAGATCGCGATCGAGGCGGACGAGCCGAACGAGGCGCTGGAATGTCTCGAGGCGTCGCTGGCGATTCGGCGCCGCATCGGCGATGCGCGCGGAGAGGGATGGATGCTTCAGCTGCTCGCGCGCGCGCAGATCGAAGGCGGCCATCCCGATCGGGCGCGGGACTCGATCACGCTGGCGGAGCGGGTCGCGCTGGTGTGCAAGGACGACGAGCTTCGTGCGGCCTGCGTCCAGCTACGCGCGTCGTCCGGGCTGTAAACGAAAACCTTCATTCGGAGAGCACATGCCGCGCTACATCATCGAGCGGAACGTCGGGAAGCTCACGCGAGAGCAGCTGAACGCCGCCGGTCGTCGCTCGAACGAGGTGATCGACGGGATGTCCGGCGTGGTGTGGATCCGCAGCTACGTCTCCGACGTGGAGGGGAAGATCTACTGCGAGTATGACGCGCCCAGCGTGGAGGCGGTGCTGGAGCATGCGCGCCGCGCCGGCCTGCCGGCCGACCACGTGAGCGAGGTCGCGCTGGAGATCAACCCGGCGATGTTCCGCTGACGGCGCGGATCAGGTGACGGGGATGCGGAGCTCCGTGCGCAGCGCCTCCTTCGGGGTGTCGGAGGGATCGTTGAGATAGGTCTCGTAGCTTGGTGCGCCGGCGCGCATCCGGCGCCCACTCGAGCGCAGCCCCTCGCTCTTGAAGCGTTCCCACACCGCGCCGAGCTCTTCGTACGGACCGGTGAAGATCGTGCAGGCGTACGCGCCGGCGGGGATGCGCTGTTCGGTCAGTCCCTTCGGCAGCGACGTGTTGGCCGGGACGATGATGCCGGCGTCGGAGGTGAGCTGATCGGTGGGCGTAGAGGCGGGGTCGTTGTGATAGAGCGCGACCATCGCCGCGTCCGGCTGCTGGAAGAGCCCCGCCGGCCCCGCGAAGTCACAGAGCTTGGCAAAGGATTGCGAGATGGTGTCGTACGCACCGACATGCCGCACCGCGGCGACGCGCAGCTCGGGGAACTGCTTGATCTCGACCTGCATGGACGGCCTCCGCAGGTTGTAGATTGACGAATGACCCAGCCAACCGACGTCGTTCGCACCTTCCGGAAGCTACACGAAACGGGCTGCTTCGTAATCCCGAACCCGTGGGACGTCGGCAGCGCGCGCCTGCTCGCGCAGCTCGGCTTTCCCGCGCTCGCGACGACCAGCTCGGGATTCGCCTGGTCGCTGGGGCGGCCGGACAACCACGTGTCGCTCGACGAGTGCCTCGACTCTCTCCGCGCGATCAGCGCGAGCGTCGACATTCCGGTCAACGCCGACTTCGAGGGCGGGTTCGCGACGGAGCCGGAGCAGGTGGCGCGCAACGTCGCGCTTGCCGTTGCGACGGGGATCGCGGGGCTCTCGATCGAGGACTCCACGGGCGACGCGGCACATCCACTGTTCGACCGCGCGCTCGCGGTGGAGCGCATCCGCGCCGCGCGTCGAGCGATCGACGCGAGTGGCACCGGCGTCGTGCTGACGGGGCGGTCGGAGGGGTTCATCGTCGGTCGCCCCGATCTGTCGGAGACGATCGCCCGGCTGACGGCGTATGCGGACGCGGGTGCGGACTGCCTCTATGCGCCGGGGCTGCGCAGCATGGCCGACATCACGGCGGTGGTGAAGGCGGTCGCCCCCAAGCCGGTGAACGTGCTGGTGAGCAGCGACTTCACCACCGTGAGCGCGCTCGCCGAGGCGGGTGTGCGCCGCATCAGCGTGGGCGGCGCGCTGGCGCGCGTGGCGTGGCAGGGATTCCTCACGGCCGCGCGGGAGATCGCGCAGGACGGGACATTCCGAGGGCTGTCGAACGCGGTCCCGTTCGGGGAGATCGAGAAGGCGTTCTCGAAGTGAGAGCTTCTGTGTGGTAAGTGCCTGCTTACCACGGAGGACACGGAGGTACACGGAGGGCACGGAAGAGCAACCTCCTTTGTTGTTGCAGCGGCAGTCCTCCGTGCCCCTCCGTGGTTGTTGCAGTTCCTCCGTGTCCTCCGTGGTAAGCTGTTGCAGCTCGCCAGCTTGAGAGAGAAGGACGTTGACGTGTGAGCGCTGCGAGGTGTATCGTCTGGCACCCTCACCCCCTCCGCGGTGGAGCGC
>DASSIC010000438.1:0-10241 GCA_035692325.1 Gemmatimonadaceae bacterium
CACCTCGCCTACGGCATCGTCACGGCGTGGATCTACGACCTTCCGCACGCGAGAGGACCATCGGTCGTCGCGCGCCTCGCCTGACTTCCACATCTCACTCCGGAGGCACCGTGACAGGACACGCATTCTCACGCATGGGCAGGAGAGGTGTGGTTCCGCGTTGCATCGTGGCGCTCCTGTGGTGCGCCGCGGTCGCCGGCGGCGCTCCGCTCCTGCCGGCGTCACCGCCGGCGCATCCATTGGCGGTGTCGGGCGATTCGTATCTGGATGCGCGCGCGAGCGTCGCTGCGCCCGCGCTGCTCGACGCGCTTCGACGGATCCACCGGGCCGTGCCGGGCTTCTCGCGGCAGACGGGCCTGCCCTGCAGCACCTGTCATTATCAGTTTCCGCAGCTCACGCCCTTCGGCCGGCTGTTCAAGTTGAACGGCTACACCATGAGCGGCCTGGCGACGATCGCCGGCGGCGACAGCTCGCGTCCATCGCTCAAGCTGCCACCGATTCCCACCGTGTCGACGATGGTCGTCGCGTCGCTCGCGCACACGAGCAAGGTGCTGCCCGAGGCGCAGAACAACACGACACTCTTTCCCGAGCAGGCCAGTGTCTTCCTCGGTGGGGAGATCACGCCGCGCATGGGCGCCTTCGTCCAGTTCACGTACGCCGCACCGGATGGCGCCATCGGCATCGACAACGTCGACGTCCGGTACGCCAACCACACCAGCTGGTTCGACAAGGATCTGTTGCTCGGCGCGACCCTGCACAACAACCCGACGGTGCAGGACGTCTGGAATACGGTTCCGGCGTGGACCTTTCCGTTCATGAGCGCCTCGGTCATGCCGTCACCGATCGCCAGCACCCTCGTCGACGGGACACTCGGCCAGCAGGTACTGGGACTGGGCGGCTACGCGCTATGGGACAACCTGCTCTACGCGGAGTTCACGGCATACCGCTCGGCCCAGCAGGGCACGGCGGCGCCCCTCGATTCCGGGTCGCAGAGCGTGATCAGCAACTTCATCCCTTACGGCAGAGTGGCGCTACAGAACGCGTTCGGCGACACCTACCTGATGGTCGGCGGCTTCGGCTTCCTCGGCGCGCGCGTGTATCCCAAGGGGGTGACCGGACCGACCGACCGCTACACGACGCTCGGCGCGGACGCGCAGATGGAGCACAAGCTCAATGCGGGTGGCGCGATGCTCATCGGTCGCACGAGCTACATCCACGAAGCACAGACACTCGATGCGACGTTCGCGGCGGCGGAAGCGCAGAACCCTACGGCCGATGTCGAGACCTTTCGCGTCAACGTCTCCTATCTCCCGAACGTGCACTGGAGCGGGACGCTCGGCTGGTTCAGCACGATGGGAAGCAGCGACGTCGTGCGTTATCCCGCCGAGGATTTCATCGGCAGCCGCACCGGCAAGCCGAATACGGACGGCGCCATCGCGGAGCTGACCTGGAATGCCTGGGAGAACACGCGCCTGGGTCTTCAGTACACGGCGTTCACCCGCTTCAACGGCGCGGGCGACGCGTACGACGTGGCTGGCGGCCGGCGGGCGGCGGACAACAACACGCTGTACCTGTACACCTGGCTGGCCTTCTGAACGACCGACGGCGGGATGACGAGTGACGTCATCCCGCCATCGATGTTCACGGCAGCAGCTGATCAGATGTCGAGGTTCGACGCGAACTTGGCGTTGTCCTCGATGAACTGGCGCCGCGGCTCGACCTCGTCGCCCATCAGCTTGCGGAACATCTCGTCCGCCAGGACGGCTTCCTCGATGTTCACCTTGAGCAGCGTCCGCGTGTTCGGGTCCATCGTCGTGTCGAACAGCTGATCCGCGTTCATCTCGCCCAGCCCCTTGTAGCGCTGCACGTTGATGCCCGACTTGCCATCCGACGACATGCGCTTGGCGATCTCGTCGCGCTCCTTGGCGTCGTACGCGTACTGGGCATCCTTGCCCTTCGCCACGCGGAACAGCGGCGGCTGCGCGATGTAGATGTAGCCCGCCTCGATCAGCTCCTGCATCTGCCGATAGAAGAAGGTGAGTAGCAGGGTGCGGATGTGCGCGCCGTCCACGTCGGCGTCGGTCATGATGATGATCTTGTGGTAGCGCGCCTTCGTGATGTCGAACTCGTCCTTGATCCCCGTGCCGATCGCCGTGATGATCGTCCGGATCTCCTCGTTCGACAGCACCTTGTCGATGCGCGCCTTCTCGACGTTGATGATCTTGCCGCGCAGCGGCAGGATCGCCTGGAACTCGCGCTTGCGGCCCTGCTTGGCCGAGCCGCCGGCCGAGTCGCCCTCGACGAGGTAGATCTCGCACAGCGCCGGGTCGGTCAGGGAGCAATCGGCGAGCTTGCCCGGCAGGTTGCCGATGTCGAGCGCGCTCTTGCGGCGCGTCAGGTCGCGCGCCTTGCGCGCCGCTTCGCGCGCCCGCGCCGCCGACATCGCCTTGTCGATCACGATGTTCGCCGTGCGCGGATGCTCCTCGAGGTAGGCCGCCAGCCACTCGTTGGCCACCGTCTTCACCGCCGACTCGACTTCCGAGTTGCCGAGCTTGGTCTTCGTCTGCCCCTCGAACTGCGGCTCCTTCACCTTGACCGACAGGACGGCGACCAGCCCTTCACGGACGTCGTCGCCGGAGAGCACCGTCTCCTTGTCCTTCTTGGAGAGGGACGACTTCTGGATGTACTGGTTGATGACGCGGGTCAGCGCGCTCTTGAAGCCCGTGAGGTGGGTGCCGCCCTCGTGCGTGTTGATGTTGTTCACGAATGAGAAGACGGTGTCCTGATAGCCGTCGTTGTACTGCATGGCGAGCTCGATGCCGATGTCCTCGCGCATGGTCTCGAGGTAGATCACCTCGTTGTGCAGCGACTTGCGGCCCGTGTTGAGGTGCTGCACGAACTCGCGCAGCCCGTTCTTCGCCAGGAAGGTCTCCTCCTTCTCCTGCTCGGCGCGCTCGTCCTTGAGGGTGATCGTGACACCCTTGTTGAGGAAGGAGAGCTCGCGCAGCCGCGACGCCAGCGTACCGTAGTTGTAGACCAGCTCCGTGAAGATCAGGTGGTCGGGCTTGAACCAGATCTTGGTGCCGGTCTGCTTCTTCGACACCTCACCGACGACCTTGAGCTTTGTCTGCGTGTCGCCGCGCACGAAGTCCATGTAGTGCTCCTGCCCGTCGCGCTTCACCCACACCTTGAGCCGCTCGGAGAGCGCGTTCACGACGGACACGCCGACGCCGTGCAGACCACCGGAGACCTTGTAGCTGTCCTTGTCGAACTTGCCGCCGGCGTGGAGCACGGTCATCGCGAGCTCGACGCCCGGAATCTTCTCGATCGGGTGAATGTCGACCGGGATGCCGCGGCCGTTGTCCTCGACGGTGATCGAGTTGTCGGCGTGAATGATCACGCTCACGAAGTCGGCGAAGCCGGCCAGCGCCTCGTCGATCGAGTTGTCCACGACCTCGTAGACGAGGTGGTGCAGCCCGCGCTCCGACGTGGAGCCGATGTACATGCCGGGGCGCTTGCGGACCGCCTCCAGTCCCTTCAGCACCGTGATCTGCCCTGCGCCGTATTCGCTCGCCGCCGGCTTGTCGGTCGTCTTGGTCATGAACTCCACTCGCAAATGGTGCGAAAATGCGTACCGAATAAAGGCCGAAGGACAGGCCTCTGCACAGACTTCAAAAGCTAACAGGACGCGACGCGTGACGCAACCAGGCCGCTCACGGCTAACCCCATGTGTTGAAAGGCCTTAGGTAGATCACAAATCGGTCGCTCCTGGCCTCGAAAACTCAGGCGCGCCGCAGCAGCCACCGGATCCGCCGCACCGGCACGCGGCCATCCTTGGCGTTCAACGCGCGCAGCAGCTCCGGCTCCATGAGTGAGAGCTCGTTCATCCACGCATTCGTCGTCACCGCCACGAACAGCGTGCCGTCGGCGCTGATGGACTTCGGCTCCGTCACCGCACCGATCTGCGTGCCGACGAGCGTGTTCCATTCCGGGATGATCCCGGCCTGCTCGACGCGCGCCGCCAGCCCGGTGTCCTTGAGCACATTCGCCAGCACGTCGCCGATCGTCGACGGCTTCTTCTTGGCCGGGCTCATGCCGCGCCTCGCACGCCGTCGTCGGTGTGCACCACACCCGACGCGATGCTCCATCGGGTGAGCTGGGTGAGCGCGGGCGGAATGTCGGTCTCTCGTGGCACGGTCAGCAGCGTCTGTCCCATCCCCTGCTCGGCGAGCAACTCGAGGATGCGCGCCGAGCGTCGCACGTCCAGCTCGGCGAACGGATCGTCGAGCAGCAGCAGGGGAGCGGCTCCCAGCCGCTCGCGCAGCGTCTCCCCCTCGAGCAGGCGCAGCGCAATGGCCGCGGTGCGCTGCTGCCCGGCCGAGCCGAAGGCGCGCAACTCGCGCCCGTCCAGCGTGAGCGTGAGATCGTCGCGATGCGGGCCGGCATGGGTGAGTCCGCGCCGAATGTCGAGCCCGCGCTTGTGCTCGAGCGCCTGCGCGATGGCCTGTGCCACGTCGGGCAGCTCGCGCGAGCGCGGCTCCAGCGTCGTGGCATGGCGCATCCCCACCGGCGACTGCTCGCCGATCGCGGCGCACATGGCGGCGAAGCGCGGCGACGCCTGCGACGTCCACGCCACGCGCTCGCACCAGAGCACCGCGCCGTGCTCGGCCAGCGGTGCCTCCCACACGGCCACGCGCTGCTCGCCGCTGCCATCGCGGTGCCGCAGCGCCTCGCGCAGCGCGGCGTTTCGTTGTGCGAGCGCGTGCCGGTAGCGCTGCAGCGCCGACAGGTAGCGGCGCGACGACAGCGCGAGCAGGATGTCGAGGTAGCGGCGCCGCGCACTCGGCGAGCCGGCCACCAGATCCACGTCGGCCGGTGAGAACAGCACGCAGGGCAGTGCGCCGAGTGCATCGCTCAGCCGCTGTGGCTCGGCGCCGTCCAGCTTGACGCGCTTGCGACGCCCCTGTCGCTCGAAGCCGGCGGAGAGCTCGTGGCTCGCGCCCCCCTCCGCGCGTGCCGCGATGTGGAAGCCGGCAGCGCCGAAGCGCACGACGTCGACGTCGCGCGCGCCGCGCACGGAGCGTAGCAGGTGCAGGTAGTAGATCGCTTCCAGCAGGTTCGACTTCCCCTGGCCGTTCTCGCCGACGATCGCCACACCGGCTGACGGAAAGGTGAGGTCGAGGCGCGCGAGGTTGCGGAAGTCGCGCAACGCGAGCGACCGCAGCACGACGCGCGCGTCGGGGCTGCTCACTTGCCCGTGAACTTCGCCGGCCGCTTCTCGAGGAAGGCGCGCATTCCCTCTTCCTTGTCGCGCGTGGCGGACAGCATGCCGAAGTACGAGGCCTCGAGCGCGATCGCGTCGTCGAGGCCCATGTCGAATCCGCGATCCACCGCCTCGATGCAGTGCGCCACGGCCAGCGGCCCCTGCGCGAGGATCGTCGACAGCAGAGCGCGCGCCACCGTGATCAGCTCCGCCGACGGCACGACGCGATTGACGAGCCCGATGCGATACGCTTCGGCGGCGTCGATCATCTCGCCCGTGAGCAACAGCTGAAGCGCGCGTCCCTTGCCGACGAGCCGCGGCAGCCGCTGAGAGCCGCCATAGCCCGGCACGATGCCCAGCTTTACCTCGGGCTGGCCGAACTTGGCCGTATCGGAGGCGATGCGCATGTGACACGCCATGGCGAGCTCGCAGCCGCCGCCGAGGGCGAAACCGTTCACGGCGGCGAGCGTGGGCTTGGGCGACGTTTCGAAGCGACGGAAGACGCGCTGCCCGCGCTGCGCGCGCGCCTTGCCCTCGATCGCGCTCTGATCGACCAGCTCCGAGATGTCCGCTCCGGCGACGAACGCGCGTCCGGCGCCCGTGAGCAGGATCGCGCCCACGTCGGGGCGCCGGCGCGCTTCGGCGATCGCCGTCCGCAGCTCGTCCATGACGGCGTCGTTCAGGGCGTTCAGCTTGTCGGGGCGATTGACCGTGATCGTGGCGATCCGGTCGGCGACGTCGAAGGTGAGAAGCTCGTAAGCCATGGGGCGGGGCGTCGGGCCGGGGATCACAGCGATCAGTGAATCTACATGGACGGACCACAATTTGCCTTCGAGCTCGCTTGCCGATGACCCACTGGATCCGCCGCGAAGGCTCGAAGACCAGGCCCCGCTACCTGCACCCCGACGGGCGTGTGGTGCGCGACGCGCGGACGCTGGAGAGGATACGAAAGCTGGCCGTTCCGCCCGGCTGGAGCGACGTCCACATCGCCGCCAGCGCGCAGGCCGAGATCCAGGCGTGGGGGCTCGACGTCAAGGGCCGAAAGCAGTATCGCTATCACGCGCGCGCCGTGGAGCGCGGGCAGCTGCGCAAGTACTACCGGGTGCGCGAGCTCGCCAAGGAGCTGCCCACGATTCGCGCGCGCGTGCGCTCCCATGCCGCTGCGCGCACGCCGTCGCGGCGCGCCGTCGCCGCCGCTGTGGTGCGTCTCATCAGCGAGAGCTTCTTCCGCGTGGGGGGCGAGCGATACGCCGAGGAGAACAAGACCTTCGGCATCGCCACCCTCCGCAAGAGTCACGTCGAGCTCGTAAAGGGCCACGTGATCTTCACGTACGTCGGGAAGAAGTCCATTCGCCAGCGGCAGGTGGTGACGAATCGCGAGCTGGCCCGCCTGGTGAAGCGACACCTCGCGAGCCCCGGCGCCCGCCTCTTCCGATACCGCGACGGCGCTCGCTGGCGGAACCTCACGTCGCGCGACGTGAACGAGTATCTGCATGACGTGCTCGACGTCCCCTTCAGCGCGAAGGACTTCCGGACGTGGGGGGGCACCCTGCGGGCCGCGACCGTCCTCGCCGAGCTGGGGCCCGCCGCGTCGCTCACGGAGGCGCGCCGCAACGTGGCGACGACGATGCGCCTCGTGGCTTCGGAGCTGGGAAACACGCCCACCATCTGCCGGAAGTCGTACGTCCATCCGATCGTCGTGGCGCGCTACCTCGACGAGGGGGAAACGATCACCCTGTCGGGACGCTATCGGCAGGCCAGCGACGAGTACGCGCATTCTGCCGAGGAGCGCGCTCTGATCCGCTTTCTCGACCGGCATTTTCCCGAGCGGCGGACGCGATCCCGCCGGGAGTAGCGCGCGCGCTGGCACGGGATGCGGCGAATTGGGTAAATATGAAAGATGCCCGCGCGCTCCCGCTCTTCCCGTTCACTCGCCGTCGCACTCGACGAACACTGCGGCCGCCTCGCTGCCTGCCGCCGGTGCGCGCACGCGGCCGGCGTCGTGCCGATCGTGTCGCGTGCGCGAGCGCCTCGGGCGATGCTGGTGGGACAGGCGCCCGGTCAGACGGAGATCGGGGGTGGGCGGCCCTTCGCCGGCCGCGCCGGCCGCACGCTGTTCTCTTGGCTGGCAGCGGCGGGGATCGATGAAGCCACGGCGCGTGAATGGCTCTACATCGCCGCCATCACGCGCTGCTATCCAGGGCCGCACCCCTCCGGCCGAGGAGATCGGGTACCCACGCCGCGCGAGCGCGAGCGGTGCAGCGACTGGCTCGACGATGAGCTCCGCATCATCCGCCCTTCGCTCATCATTCCGGTCGGACGACTGGCGATCGACCGATTCCTCGGCGCCCACCCTCTCGCGGCGCTGGTCGGACGCGAGCACGAGGTCGTGCACGAGGGGGGACGGTCGGTGGCGATTCCCCTTCCGCATCCCAGCGGTGCGAGCAGCTGGATCCATGCGCCGGGCAATCGCGCGCTGCTCGACCGCGCGCTGGCGCTCCTGGCCGATCGGCTGGGCACCGCCGCGCGACGGGGCGTAGCGTGATGCGCGGGCTGATGCTGGTCTTCTCGCTCCATGGCGACCACGCGACGCCTCCATCCGCTGACGGATGGTTCACGCGAGACAAGGCGCAGCACTTCTTCATGTCCGCCTTCGTGCAGAGTCTCGGCTACGGCTCGCTGCGCGCGGCCGGACTGTCGCACGGCGCGGCGCTCGCCGGCGCCTCGGTGACGACGGCGGCGATCGGGGTGGGGAAGGAGGTGCGCGACGGCCGAGTGAAGGGCGAGTTCAGCTTCCGCGACCTCACGTGGGACGCCGCCGGTGCCGGATCCATGACACTGCTGCTGGCGCACACGGCGCGATGATGGGATGACGGGATGATGGGATGACGGCTTCGTCCGGCCGCCAGCCCGTCCCCACTATATTTTCCCTCATCCCCCTTCTCCCCGGGCTTGGCATGTCCTCCGCGCGAACGAAATTCCTGATTGGCGGTGCTCTCGTCCTGGGCACGGCTGGCTACCTGATGGCGACGTCCATCCAGGACACCGGGATGTACTATCTGACGCCGACCGAGCTGTCGACGAAGCTCGCGGCTGATCCGACCTTCCGGAACACCGGCGTCAAGATCGGCGCGCGCGTCGTGCCGGGTTCCATCCAGCGCATCCCCGGTGGGCGGGAATACGCCTTCCGCGTGACCGATGGCGCGCAGGTGGTACCGGTGGTCTATCGCGGTATCGCGCCCGACACCTTCACCGACGGCGTGGATGTGGTGGTCGAGGGGCGCATGGGTGAGGACGGAACCTTTCGCGCCACGACGCTGCTCGCCAAGTGCGCATCACGCTACGAGAGCGCGCCGGGCGGAGAGAAGTACAAGCAGACGCCGGGCTACAAGGCGGGAGCGCGCGCGTGATCCTCGTCGGAGAGCTGTCGCTGTGGGTGGCGCTGCTGATGGCGTCGTGGGCCGCCGTCACGTCGTTCGCCGGCGGGTCGATGGGCCGCGCCGATCTGGTGGCCAGCGGACGCCGCGGGCTGTACGCGACGGCGCTGATGATCGTGCTGGCGTCGATCGGGCTGTGGACCGCACTGCTGACGCACGACTTCTCGCTTCGGTATGTCGCGTCGAACACGAGCGCGAACATGCCGAAGGTGTACGTCTTCGCGGCGTTCTGGGGCGGCCAGGCCGGTTCGATGCTGTTCTGGTCGCTCATCCTGTCGATCTATAGCGCGATCGCGATCCGTTCGGCGCAGCGGAGCGCGCGCGATCTGGCGCCCTGGGCATGCGGCACGCTCGCCGCGATCCTCGTCTTCTTCATCGCCACGACCTGCTTCAAGGCGAACCCGTTCGATCGGCTGTCGTTCGTCCCCGCGGACGGTCGCGGGATGAATCCGCAGCTCCAGAATCCGGGGATGGCGATCCATCCGCCCAATCTCTATCTCGGCTACGTCGCGACGGCGATTCCATTCGCGTTCGCAATCGCCGCGCTCATCACGCGGAAGCTCGATGCCGAGTGGCTGAGCATGGTGCGGCGCTGGTCGCTCGTCTCGTGGTTCTTCCTCACCGTCGGCATCACGCTCGGCATGTGGTGGGCGTACGTCGAGCTGGGATGGAGTGGGTACTGGGCCTGGGATCCCGTCGAGAACGCGAGCTTCCTCCCGTGGCTCACGGGGACGGCGTTCCTGCACTCGATCATGATCCAGGAGAAGCGGGGGATGCTGCGGAAGTGGAACGTCGTGCTCGTCGTGACGACCTTCCTGCTCGCGATCTTCGGCACCTTCCTCACGCGCAGCGGCATCATCGAGAGCGTGCACTCGTTCGCCCAGTCGCCGGTGGGGAGCTGGTTCGCGACCTTCTTCTTCGCCGCCACGGGCGCGACGATCTACTTCGTGGCGACGCGCCTGAAGGATCTCGAGGCGACGGCGGAGCTCGAAAGCATGGTGAGCCGCGAGGCGGCGTTCCTGTACAACAACCTCGTGCTCGTCGGGATCGCCTTCTCCGTACTGTGGGGAACGCTCTTTCCCGTGCTGAGCGAATGGGTGCGCGGCTCGAAGATCACAGTGGGGCCGCCGTTCTTCAACACGGTCAACATTCCGCTCGGCCTGCTGCTGCTGGCGCTCACCGGCATCGGCCCGCTCATCGCGTGGCGCAAGGCGTCGACCTCGAATCTGCGGCGGCAGTTCCGCTTTCCCGTGCTCTTCGGCCTCGCCGTGGCCGTGCTGCTGCTCGCGCTCGGCATGCGGAATTTCCATGCGCTCGTCGCCTACACGCTCGCCGGGTTCGTGGCGGGCACGATCGGACAGGAGTTCTACAAGGGAATCGGCGCGCGGCACGCGATGCACGACGAGTCCTGGCCGGTGGCGGCCGTGCGGCTGGTTGCGCGCAACCGGCGCCGCTACGGCGGCTACATCGTGCACGCCGGCATAGTGATCCTGTTCTGCGCCTTCGCCGGGCTGGCGTTCAAGAAGGATCACGACGTGCAG
>DASSIC010000439.1:0-2337 GCA_035692325.1 Gemmatimonadaceae bacterium
AAGCCAGAGGTGCCGGCGGATGCGCAGGTGCAGCGGGTGTTCGATGCGCTGACGCGACTCGTCTCAGTCGCCAGCGCCACCAGCAGATGAGAATCACGCGCGAACGAGCCGAGCCACGAGATGTGTAGGCACGACATGGCATGGCCCGACCTGCACGAGCACGTTCGTGCGTCGCTAGATGGCGTAGCCGTGCACATGAACAGCAATGTCGAACATCCCAGCCTGCTCCCAAGCCAACCATATGCGCAGGCGTCGCTCATCAGCGTCTTCGTTCAGGTCAGTCGGAGCGCGGAGATGCCGTACTGAATCGACTTGCGTACCGTGAGTCGCGACGACCAACGCGCGTAGTGCGAGTGGTGCGCCGGTCACGGAGTCCTGGATGTCGAGGATGATGCCGGCGCGACGCTCCGCTGTGCAGATGCGCCCGGGCCGACGCGCCCCGGGCACGGTGTCCACTTGCGCAGGTGTGATCGGTGCGACGCCGCCGACCGTGGCGGGACTTGGCGGCACCGTTTGATGCGGGCGGCACGTCGCCGCAATGAGCAGGATGCCGGCGGCGCGCCGCGCCGCTCGCTCAGCGCGCCTCGGGTGTCCAGGCAATGGAGCGTCTCCCATCACAAGAGCTCCGACCTGCAAGTGAACGGCCAGTACTTCTGCGCCGGGCGGTATGGAATCCCGTCGTCGAGCGACGGGCCGCTGCGGGTGTGGACGGCGGGCCACGCGGAGGCGCAGAGCTGCTCACCGGCACCTTCACCGCGCGGCTCAACGTGGGAGGAAGGAGCTATACGCAGACGTTCGAGGTGAAGACCGATCCGCGCGTGAAGGCATAACGGCGCATGCGAATCCGCGGGGGAGGAGCGTCACGGCGTACTCGTCTCTGGGGGCTGGTCGACGGTGAACGGCGACGGGCTGGCGGAAAGGCGAAAGTCGAACGGCTGCTGCACCATCTGCCTCACCTTGTGGTGGCCGATCTCGGCCGGGTAGAAGCTCATCCTGGAGACCGCCTCGCGGACCGCGAGGATGAAATCGCCATGCGAGGCCCGCAGCACCTTGAAGGTGCTCATCTGGGCGCGCCCGGTCGTGTCGACGACGAACTGCGCCAGCACCGAGCCTTCGATGTTCAAGCTCCTGAGTGCGGCGGGGTACCGGGGCAGCGCGGAGCCTGATCGAACCCGGACCTGCTTCTCCACTTCCAATTCGGCGTAGACGCGGGGGAGTCGCACGACGAACTGCCGTTCCACGTAGCCGTCGCTGGCGACGCGGACCGTGTCGGAATCGAACCACGTCGTACTGTCGAGCACGAACCGCACGCGATAGACGCCGCCCGTCAGCACCATCGCATAGAAGATCCCGAGTGTGTCGGTGCGAGCGTCGGCGACCGTCCGGCCACTGTCGCCGAGCACGTGGACGTCGACCTGTCTCAGGGGCAGGCGGCTCGCCGCATCGATCACGATCCCAGCGATGGTCTGGGCGGAGGCGGTCGAGGGAACGGCTCCGGCGAGAACGAGGCCAGCGAGCGAGGAGATCAGCGTGACGAGGCGCATGCAGGAAGATGGCGATGCCGCTTTCGGCGCGGTAGCGTCGGGGATGTCCCCGACCGGTCAGTCGGCAGCTCCTCCCGTGCCGTGAGTCGCCTCCTTCGGTATTGACTCCCCCGAAAGACCACGATAGTCTGAAGTCACAACTCAGTTCGTCCGCGCCGAGCGTAGGGTCCTCGTAACGAGGTGCATGAGCGGCGCGATTGGAGGCGGAGCCCTGGCCGTTGGTTGGCTTGGGGTGCCGCCTTTCTGCTTTCCGCTCCCCAGCCACCGCGCCATCACCCGGTCGCACACACTGGAGGAGCCAATGATCACACCGCGAGTCGCCGTACCAGTCACCATCGTCGCCGCCCTGTCGTTTGCGACGGCGTGCGCAACGCCGCTCAACCTCCCGCCGTCGCACGACGCAGTCTGGAACACCGCGCGCGCCACGATCCTCTCGGCGTCGACGGCACCGGTCGAGCGGATCGAGCTCGCGCGCGGGATCGCGATCCGCGAGGACCTGTCGCTGCGCGACGGGACGATCGAGGCGGACCTCGAGCCGCCGCGCGCGTCCCAGTTCGCCGGCATCGCCTTCCGCGTCGCCAGCGCGGCGGACTACGAGATCGTGTACTTCCGCGGCGATGGCGGGCGGTGGGCGGAGGTGCAGTACCAACCGCTGTTCGAGGGCGAGCCGACCTGGCAGCTCTATCCCGGGCTCGAGTACCGCGCCGACCTGCCGGTTGTTCAAAAGCAGGTCCTTCCCTTCGGCTCCGCTCAGGGCAGGCGCTCCGCTCAGGACGACACACCGCGCCTGCAC
>DASSIC010000440.1:0-4508 GCA_035692325.1 Gemmatimonadaceae bacterium
GGAAGCTCGAAGCGCAGCACACCGGTCAGCGGCAGCTCCCCCATCGGCTCGCCGAGGCGAAGCACGCGCCCCGACTGGACGACGAGCGTGTCGTTGCCCGGCTGGACGCGGATGCCTTCATACGTGACGATGACGCGGTCGCCGACTCGGAAGTCGCCGTTCTCGAGCCGGGCGCGAATGCGCCCGGCTTCCTCGTGCCGCCCCAGGCTGTCGGCGGCGCGCGCACGCTCGGCGAGCTTCACGCGGTCCGGGTGCAGCGCGGCGCGTCCCGTCGAAGTTTGCGCCGCGGCATGGCCCGCAAGCGGGATGAGCGCCAGCAGCCCGAGCTGAGGCAGGAGGCGCAAACGATTCCAGGACATGACGATGACCACCGATGACGACGCAGGGGGAGGAACGTCGATCGTACGGGTCGGAGCCGCCGCCGTCAACAGTGGCGCGCGCGCCACACCCGTGCCACGACCGGTGCGGAGGCACTCGTCGGGCACGTTCCGCCAAACGCGGGATATATTCAGCCTATGATCCGCAATGACAAGGAGTTGATCGTCGTCGGCGACCGCGTCCTCGTGAAGGTCGAGGAGGGCGAGGAGCGCACGTCGGTGGGCCTCTACCTGCCATCGACGGCCATGGAGGGCCAGGCGGTCCAGGGCGGTACCATCATGGCGACCGGCCCGGGCCAGCCGATGCCCAGCTTCGATGCGGCGTCCGGCGAGGAACCGTGGAAGGAGCCGGCCCGCGAGATGCGCTTCGTTCCGATGCAGGCGCGCCGCGGCGACTTCGCGCTGTTTTTCCGTAAGGCCGCCGTCGAGATCACCTTCGAGGGCGAGCGCTTTCTGGTCGTTCCCCAAGCGGCGATCCTCGCCCTGGTCCGGGAGTAGCGCCTCGGCCTTGCTCGTTCGGTGTCACCGCTTCACCGCCGCACCACATTCCGCAGCTCATTCAGAGGGAATAGCATGATGTACGATGAACGGTTCGTCACTCCGATGCGTCAGGAGCTCACCCGACTCGGCGTCGAGGAGATGCGCACGCCGTCCGAGGTGGACGCGAAGCTCAAGGATTCGCACGGCACGACGCTCGTCGTCGTGAACTCCGTGTGCGGCTGCGCCGCGCGCAATGCGCGCCCCGCCGTCGCCCAGGCGCTCCAGCACAGCGCCAAGCCCGACCACCTGACCACGGTGTTCGCCGGCCAGGACACCGAAGCCGCGGCGCGCGCGCGCAGCTACTTCACCGGGTATCCGCCCAGCTCTCCGCAGATCGGGCTGCTCAAGGACGGACAGCTCGTGTTCATGCTCGAGCGCTTCCAGATCGAGGGCCGCTCGGCCGACGACATCGCGAAGGACCTCGTGGGAGCGTTCGACAAGTACTGCGCGTGACGGGGTGACGGGGTGACGGGATGACGGGATGACGGAATGACGGGATGACGGAATGACGGAAAGGGCACACCGCCTGACATCGGTGTGCCCTTTCTGCTTCCCCGTCTTCCCGTCTTCCAGTCTTCCAGTCTTCCTGTCTTCCCGTCCTCCCGTCTTCCCGTCCTCCCTTCTCGACGGCACGCCCTCTGCACTCCGTGTCGGCCCTCAGCAAGTCGGACTCACACGGCGGAGACGGATATGGAACGCAACGCGAACGACACCTTCGGTAGCAGCAATACGGGCGAGTCCACGTCGGGTGGATTCGGCGGCAGCACCGGCTCGGCGGGGAGCGCGAACTCGCCCTCCAGCTTCGGCGCCGCGAGCACGGGCAGCACGGGAGCCTCCGACGCGAGCTTCTCGCGCGACAGCAGCAGCGACGCGAGCGGCCTGGCCGACCGCGCCAAGAGCGCCGCGAACACCGCAGGCGAGAAGCTGAGCGACGTCGGCTCCTCGGTCCGCGACCGCGCCGGCTCCCTCAAGAACACCCTCGCCGACGCGCTGGAGTCGGGCGCCGAGAAGCTGCGCACGCAGGGCGCGGGTGGCGGGCAGATCGCGGGCGCCTCGGCGACCGGCGGCAGCACGGCCATGGTCGGCGATGGCAACCGCCTCGGCGAAGCCACCAACCAGCTCGCCGGCGGCCTTCAGGCCTCGGCCGATTGGCTGCGCGACGCCGATCTCGACGGCTTGAAGTCGGGCATCGAGCGTCAGGTGAAGGAGCACCCGGGTCGTACGCTGGCCGTGGCCGTCGGCCTCGGCTACCTGCTCGGCAAGGCGCTTCGCAAGTAAGGTGAATCCCGTGACGGTCGATCCCAGGACCGACGGCCGTCGCGGCCTTGGCGCCCTCCTCCGCGATCTCGCGGAGGGGAGTGCCGAGCTCGTACGCGGTGAAGTGCGGCTCGCCCGCCTCGAGCTCGGTACGGCCGCTGCGGCCGCGGGGCGCGGAACCGCCTTCGTCGCCGTCGGGGGCGTGCTGCTCCTGCTCGGTACGCTGGCCACCTTCACTGGCCTCGTTCTGCTCATCGGCGATCAGTGGCTGCCGCGCGATCTCTATTGGGTCGGCGCGCTGCTGTTCGCGCTCATCACCGGCGGCGTCGCCGCCTGGCTCGCAAACCGGGGGCGCTCGGCGCTCTCGCCGGCTTCGCTCGCGCCGCACCAGACGGTCGCGACGCTCAAGGAGGACACGGAATGGCTGAAACACCCGCTGACGTCCGGCGCGACATCGAGCTGACGCGCAACCGGATCTCGGATACGCTTCAGGAGCTGGAGCAGAAGATGAACGTCGCGCAGATCGTGAAGGACAACCCGTGGCCGGCGCTCGTGCTCGCCGTGGGCGCGGGCGTGCTGCTCAGCGGCTCCAAGGCCGACGTCAAGGCCGCCGCGGCGACGGTCGTCGCGACGAAGGGCGCGAGCAGCCGCCTCGGCGGCGTGCTCGACGAGATCGTCTCGCAGGTCGTGTCGGGTTTCCACGGCGCGATCGAGCAGAAGATCGAAGGGCTCGCGAGCGACGTGAAGCGCGCGATCGGCGCGCCGAGTGCCCGCTCCGCGCCGGTGACGTCGTACGGCGCCGGCACCACGGCTGACCTGTCTGCGGTACCGCGCGCGGACTGAGTCTGTCGTCCTGAGGCGAAAGACGAAGGACCTGCACTTCGTAGAGGTGCAGGTCCTTCGCGTTGCTCAGGACGACATCCTGGTCAGCCCGCGTACTTCACCCAGCGCGCCAGCTCGCGGAACGACGGCCGCTTGCCGTACATCAGCAGTCCCACCCGGTAGATCCGCGCCGATACCCAGATCGCCGCCAGACAGGCGATCGCCACGCCGGCGAGCGAGCCCACCACCTCGTACCACGGCACCGGGATCAGCGTCATCCGGAGTGGCATGAGGATCGGGGCGGAGAAGGGGAGCAGCGACATCGTGCGCGCCAGCCCGCTCCCCGGGTTCGTCATGATCGGCGTCATGAAGATCACCGAGCTCACGAGCAGCAGCATCACCGGCATCGACGCCTGCTGCACGTCTTCCTGGCTGTTCACCATCGCGCCGATCGCCGCGAAGAGCGACGAGTAGAAGATGAAGCCGAGCACGAAGAACAGCAGGAGCGCGACGGCGGTGGTGATCGACAGCGACGGGAGCGCATCGCTGAACGCACCCGCCATCGCCGCGCCGCCCGTCCCGCGCGCGGCTGCACCCGCCGCCGCGGCGTCGGGGCCGAGGCGCTGCTGGAGCAGCGGCGCCCCGTAGACGACGAGCGTCATCGAGAGCGCGACCCACGCCACCACCTGCGTGATCGCGACGAGCCCGACGCCGATCACCTTGCCCGCCAGGAGCGTGTCCGTGCTCACGCTCGACACGACCACTTCCGCGACGCGCGTCGTCTTCTCTTCCATCACGCCGCGCAGGATGGTCTGGCCGTAGAGCACGATCATCATGTAGAGCAGCAGCGCGACGATGTACCCGAAGATCACGTTGCCGATACCGCTGCCCTTCTCGCGTCCACTGTCGCCGATCTTCTCGGTCATCACCTGGAGCCGCGCTCCGGTCAGCGCCGCCACGCGCTTCGCGTCGATCCCCTCGCTCTGGAGCCGTTGCGCGAGCACCTGCTGGCGGACGATGGCGGTGATCTGCTCGACGTCGCCGAGCGACGAGGCGTTGCGGCCGGCGTAGCGCACGGAGTTTCCGGAGACGGTGCTGGAGTCGAGCACGAGATAGCCGCGCGTCTCCTTGTCGCGCACCGCGATCACGGCGCGATCCTCCTCGCGCGGCACGGACGCCGGATCCACCGACTTCACCTGCGGCGCGGGGGAGAGGGGGAAGCGCTGCGCCAGCGCCTGCGCCACGCGATCGCCCATCCCGGATCCGGTCGCGTCGATGATCGTGACGTTCGCCAAATCGGTGGAGGGCTTCGTCTTGGACGAGATCAGGATCGGCACCACGGTGATCATCGCGAAGAACACCGGCCCGAGCAGCGTGCCGACGAGAAACCACTTCGAGCGGACGCGCTCGAGGTATTCCCGTTTGAACACCACGCCCAGCTTGCGCACGTTAGCCTTGTCCACTCATCCCCTCCTCCACGCCCGTGGCGCCCACCTTGTCCAGGAAGATCTG
>DASSIC010000441.1:0-7291 GCA_035692325.1 Gemmatimonadaceae bacterium
CGCCTCGCCGGGTTGCCCCATTCGGCCATCTCGGGATCACCGCGTGTGTGCCACTCCCCCGAGCTTCTCGCAGCTTACCACGGCCTTCATCGCCTCCGTGTGCCCAGGCATCCCCCACATGCCTTCCTTCGCTTGACCACATGTTGGTTCAAGCAAAGTACGCGCTTCAAATCGCAATCTACCTCTTACCAATCCGACGACCCACGACGGCTCGCGCCGCCGCAAGACACATCGGCTCGGTAAAGATTCCATTTCCCACGAATCAGTCATCGACCAAAAGACCGAAGGTCGACGACCCATCCTCTGTCCTTCACTTTTCAAACAGCGTCCGCGACTGCTGCCAGCTCGCGGTGAGCCTTGCATTGTAAATGGACGATATGGCGGTTGCAAGTGGCCCACCATTCGTCCCGCTCTCTTCGCGCAACGCATCCGAATTCGCCGAACGCGTACGCAGCGGGAGGGTCAGAATAGTATCCGATTTTCAGGCGTGATTCAAGGCCGGCACCTCAGTCACGACGTGCCCGCGACCGACGCGCATGGCGCCCCGGCTACCTTCCCTGCATGCTCTCCGCCACTGTCTCCAACAAGGGCGCGCGACGATGGGACGCGGGTCATCCGTGGATCTATCGCAGCGACGTCATCGAGCGGCCAACCGGCGACGCCGGCGCGGTTCGCGTCCACGATCAGCGCGGCAAGCCGCTCGGCGTGGCACTCTGGAGCCCGCGCTCGGAGATCTCGCTGCGGCTGCTCGATCGCGACGCCGACGCCACGATCGACGGAGCATGGTGGCAACGGCGACTCGCGCCGGCCATCGCACGCCGCGGCGGACTCGACCACGACGCAAATGCGTTCCGTCTGGTGCACGGCGAGGGCGACGGACTCCCATCGCTCATCGTCGACCGCTACGACAGATGGCTGGTCGTCCAGCTCATGAGCGCGGGGCTCGAACACTTTCGCGCGGACATCGTCGCCGCGCTGTTGACGCTGACGAAGCCGGCCGGAATCCTGGCGCGCAACGACGTCCCGCTGCGCGTGAAGGAAGGATTGGAGACGAACGTCGAGCTCCTGTACGGCGAGGTCCCGGACGAGATCGAGGTGCGCGAGCATGGTGTGCGATACCTCGCGGCACCGTGGCGGGGACAGAAGACGGGCGCCTTTCTCGACCAGCGCGAGAACCGCGCGCTGGTGGCTCGGATCGCCAAAGGCGCGGCACTCGACTGCTTCAGCTATCACGGCTCCTTCGCGCTGCACCTCGCGCGCTCGGCGTCGACGGTCACGGCGCTGGACGCGTCGGCCCATGCCCTGACGCGCGCCGAGGAAAACTTCCGCCGCAACGGCTTCACGAACGGCACGTTCGTGGAAGCGAACGCGTTCGAATATCTCAAGGCGCGCGAACGGGAGCGGGTGCGCTTCGACACCATCGTGCTCGACCCGCCGGCGTTCGCGAAGACGCGCGCGTCGCTGCCGGCGGCGTTTCGCGGCTACAAGGAGATCAACCTGCGCGCGATGCGCCTCCTGTCACCGGGCGGGCTGCTGTTCACGGCGAGCTGCTCATTCCATCTCGGCAAGCCGCTCTTCCTCGAGATGCTCGAAGCCGCCGCCGCCGACAGCGGCCGACGCATCGTCCTGCGCGAGCTGCGCGGACAGCCGATCGACCATCCGGAAGTGCTGACGATTCCGGAGACGGGATACATCAAGGGCGCGCTGCTGGAGGCGATGGACTGAAGACGGTTCACGGCTCTCCGTTCAGCGGCTGGCACTTCGGACAGAAATAGGTGCTCCGTCCAGCCTGCGTTACGCGCTCGATCGGCGTGCGGCAGCGGCGGCAGGGCAACCCCTCTCGGTCGTAGACGTCGAGATTCACCGTGTCGTCGTCGGTATAGCGCGACCCGGTCGCGCGCTTGATCACCGCGGCGATCGCCGAGCGCAGCGACTTGACCTGCGCCGTCGACAGCGCGTCGGCGCGACGAAAGGGACTGATGCGCGCGCGCCAGAGCGCTTCCGCCGCGTAGATGTTCCCGAGCCCGGCAACGAGCTTCTGATCGAGCAGCGCGGGCTTGATGGGACCGCGTCGCTTGGCGAGCGCGCGCCCGAGCGCGGCGGCCGTCCAGGAACGATCCGCGGCGTCGGGGCCGAGGCCGAGCTCCAGCTCCGCGCCCGCGGGATGCACGTCCAAGGTGCCGAGCGCCCGCGAGTCGACGAGCACGAGCCGGCTGTCGTCGTCGAAGTCGATGACCGCGCGGGCGAAGCGAGGCAGCTCCGCATCCGTGCGCGAATGCTCCCAGTCTCCATTCATGCGGAAATGCACGTGCACGATGCGGCCGTCGTCGAGATGCAAGAGCTGATGCTTGCCGCGACGCTCGACGCGGACGACGCGCGCGCCGACGAGCGCCCGCAGCACCTTCGGACTCACCCGCCGCTGCAGCGCGGGATGGAGCAGACGCACCTTCGCGATCGTGCGCCCCCGCGCCCGCCGACGCAACACAGCCATTGCCGCTTCGACTTCGGGGAGCTCGGGCATGCAATATTCCTCGCGAGACGTTGACAGCGCTCGTGCGCCTCACGCAAAATGCGCCGATGCACGCGCCCACTCAATCCGACGTCGTCGTTCGCACGTCGCCCGAGGCGCGTTCGGCCGGGGTGCGCCGCGCCATCCTGCTCGTGCTGGTACTCAACGCGCTGTCGGCGGCGTTGAAGCTCGGCGTCGGCGCCCGCACAGGAGCGTTGACGGTGCTCGGCGCCGCGCTGGAATCAGGGCTGGACATGCTGAGCAACGTCGTCGCCATGTTCGCGATCGCGGTGGCGGCGCGCGCACCCGACGACGATCACCCCTACGGCCACGAGAAGTTCGAGACGCTCGGCACGCTCGGCATCGTGGCCTTCCTCGCGATCACCTGCTTCGAGTTGATGCGGCGCAGCATCGGCGAGTTGACCGGTGAGCACACGCCGCCCAGCGCGACCATGCTGGACGGCGTCATCCTCGTCGCATCGCTCGGCGTGAATGCGTTCGTGGTGGCGTACGAGCGCCGACGCGGGCGGGCGCTGGGGAGCGCGCTGCTGCTCGCGGATGCCGCACACACGGCGAGCGACATCCTGGTCACCGCGCTGGCGATCGCGTCGCTGGTTCTCTCGCATCTCGGCTACGTGCGCGCCGATTCCCTGCTCGGCATGGTCGTCGCGCTGATCATCGCGTGGAGCGGCTACCAGATCCTGCGCGACTCCATCCCGATCCTCGTGGATGCGCGAGCGGTGGAGGCCGAGCACCTCGCGTCCATCGTGCGCACGATTCCTGGGGTGATCGGGGTGCGCTCGGCCCGATCGCGGCGTACCGCGTCGGGGCACCTGTTCGCCGAAGTCACCATCCTGGTGGCGGGGACGACCAGCGTCTCGGATGCCCACGAGGTCACCGATGAAGTGGAACGGGCGATCGTGCGCGAGCTCGGGACGGCGGAAGCGATCGTGCACGTGGAACCGGCCTGAGCGGCTAACATCCGGATTCCCAGCTACTTGCGGCGCGAAGCTGGACCGATACTTTATGCTGTCCTCCTCCCGGAAACACATGGCGTCGCGGCCCTCCCGATCACTCAAGCACGAGTACGAGCTGTATCTCGAGCGCGAGATCGAGAATTACAAGGAGTCGGTGCCGCGGAGCGTGCTCCTCTCGATCGGGGACGACGCGGTGCGCGCACTCGCCGCGCAGCAGCAGTTCGCCCTCACCGAGCTCCTGTTGGTGGATGAGGTCGACAAGATCATCTTCAAGCGACTTCGCCTTCCGGCATACACCACCTGGCGCAAGCGACGTCTCAAGCTCATTGAAGAACTTCGGCGTCCCGAGCACTGGGGGCTGAGCGCGGACGACGTCGTCGTGCGTGCGGTTCAGTCCGTCGCAGCCGATTCGCGAGTCCTGCTCGCGGGAGATGAAGTGGCGACGCCAGCGCTGTATTTCGCCGCCAACGGTTGCGACGTGACCGCGTTGGCCGAGCCGGATGCGGTGCAGCGAGTGCTCGATGCAGCCGAAGAGGCAGGACTGGGAGAGCGCGTGCACGCCACCGCCCTTGCACTGGATTCGTGGACGCCGGACGCTCCGCTCACAGCGGTCATCTACACGCCGGCGGCCTTCGCGGGGCTGGCGGCGGCGGAGCGCGCACGGGTCATCCAGGTACTCCAGAGCGCCACTGCCGACGGCGGTGTGCATCTCGTTCAGACGATCGCCGCCGGCAAGCGCGCGCCGGTTTCGCTCGACGAGCTCCGTCGACGCTACCGTGGATGGGACGTCACGGTCGACGAGGGCGCGCCGAACACCTTTCTCGCCCGGAAGGGTGTAGCGTAGCATTCCGACACGCTCATCGCGCTTCCATCTCGCGTCATATCGAAACACGTCGACCGATTTCGGTGGGCGTGTTTTTCATAAGTGACCGTGAACAAAGGAGTTGTGCGATAGGGCCATCATGGCCCCGGAGGTGCTTTAGCGGAGGTGCCCCCGCCCGTTCCGGGGGCCCTCTCCCTTGCTGGTGCTATCATATGAAGAAGCCCCTTCCCAAGTCATTCGACGAACCCGTCGGGATCGTCATCTCGCGCGGTCGAGAGCCCGAGACGACGCCCCGTTTTTCCGCGTATGTGTGGGCGCCGTTCCCCGACGAGGAGCTCGAGAAGGAAGTGCAGCCGGCCTGATCGCCTGCGATTGAGCGATCGAGGAAACGCCGCGGATCCCCGCGGCGTTTTCCGTTTTCATGGGCTCGGTACGCCACTTGCCCCCCGGGCAAGCGTGAACGGCACTACATGGGACGGCGAGCGCGCGCAGCTGCTCGGTCGTCGGATCTCGGAGCTCGGCCTCGCGATCGGCGGCACTCGCGTCGAGCGGCTGGTCTCGCGACTCTATGAGGAGCTCGCGGCGCGTGGCGTCGCCTTCCGCCCACCGGTGTACCTGAGCGACCAGTGGGGGTGTCCCGACGGAACGCCACTCATCGGCGTGCCCTTCTACCTGGCCGATGAGCGACTCGAGCGCATCGAGGCGGAGCATGCCGGCGCGGTGGAGAGCGACGACGAGGCGATGCGCTATCTCCGGCACGAGGCCGGGCACGCAGTGAACTACGCCTTCCGCCTCCACGAGCGCCAGGAGTTCGGCGCGATCTTCGGCGACTACGGTCGGCCATACGCCGAGCATTACCTCGCCGATCCGTTGTCCCGGGATCATGTGCGCCACATCCTCGGCTGGTACGCGCAAAAGCACCCGGACGAGGATTTCGCGGAGACGTTCGCCGTGTGGCTGACGCCGGGACTGGACTGGCGCACCGAGTACGCCGGGTGGGGAGCGCTGCGCAAGCTCGTGTGGCTGGATGGCGTGATGCGCGAGATCGCGGAGCTCGCACCGACGCCGCTGGAGCCGACGGACGACGACCTGCCCGTGGCCGCGATGACGTGGACGGTGGCGGACCACTATGCCGACGACGAGTCGATGCCCGTGGGCGACGCACGCCAGTTCGATGGTGATCTGCGCCGCGTGTTCGCCACCGTCGCGGATGCGCCGGCGGGGGAAGCGGCTCCGACCTATCTGCGACGGAACGAGGGAGAGCTGGTGGCGCGGATCTCGTACTGGGCCGGGGTGAGTCCAGGCGCCGTTCGTTCGCTGCTCCGTGCACTCGCCGAGCGCGCGACGACGCTCGAGCTGCGCGTCGCCGGGCTGGAGGCGGCGACGTTGATCGAGCTCACCGCGTTCGGAACCGCCGTGATGATGCATTGGCGATACACTCACGCCTTTCGCGCCGCGCGCGCCGAGGTATCCAGGTGAAGATCGTGCTGCTGCATGGCGCCGACGCCGCCGAGCCGCCGGAGGATCCGGTGCTCGGGCAGATCGAGGAGGCGTTGCGGGGACTCGACCACGAGACGACGCGCGTCGCGGTAGCGGGCGACGTCGAGGCGGTCGTGCATGCGCTGCGTACGGCGGACCCGGGGCTCGTGTTCAATCTCGCCGAGTCGTTCGACGGCAAGAGCGCGCTCGAATCCAATGTCGCGGCGCTGCTGAACCTCATGGGCTTCCGCTACACCGGCTCGAGCCCGGCGGGGCTGCTGATGGCTGGCGACAAGAGCCTCACGAAGCAGGTCCTTGGTTTCCAGGATATCCTGACGCCGCAGTTCGCGACGGTGTTTCGTGGCGCGCTGGATCACGTGGGCGACCTCAAGTTTCCGCTCATCGTGAAGCCGCCCCAGGAAGACGCGTCGCTCGGCATCACCTCGAAGAGCGTGGTGCGCGACATCAAGGAGCTGTTCGGCACGATGGACGCGCTGCAGCGCGAGTTCCAGTCGCCGGTACTCGTCGAGGAGTTCGTGGAGGGACGCGAGTACTACGTGGGGCTGCTGGGGAACGTGAACCCGCAGCCGCTGCCGGTGATCGAGCTGGATTTCAGCGCCTTTCCGGCGGATCGGCCGAAGGTGGCCAGCTACGAAGCAAAGTGGGGGGAGGGCGGAACCGGCGGCGCGGGAGAGTCGGGAGCCGAGTTCGCGGGCACGAAGTCCATCTTCCCCACCGACCTGTCGCCGGAGCTGACGAAGCGGATGCAGGACGTGGCGGTGGAGGCGTTCAACGCGCTGCGGCTTCGCGACTATGGGCGAGTGGACCTTCGCGTGACGCCGGACGAGCGGATCTACGTGATCGAGGTGAACCCCAACTGCTACCTCGAGCGCTCGGGCGAATTCGCGCGCTCGGCGGAGAAGGCGGGGATCCCGCACGCCACGCTCGTCGCACGGATCATCGAGCTGGCACAAGCGCGCTACTCGCGCTGACCGGAGTGGATGAAACGAAAGAAGCCGGCGCCTTGGCGCCGGCTTCTCCGTATACGACGACGAACTGCTTACTTCGAGGACTTCTTGCGCGAAGACTTACGCGCGCCCTTCTTCGCCGTCTTGCGGCGGGCGCCCTTCTTGGCACCAGACTTCTTGGCCGACGACTTCTTGCGAGCCGACCCCTTCTTGGCGCTCTTGCGCCCGCTCTTCTTAGCAGCCATGGAAAACTCTCCTGTAACGGAGTGGAACGCTCGATCGAACCCCCGGTGGTTCGTACGAGCCAGCGGTCAGCACCGAAGTGCCTTTCCGCCGCACCACGGCCTCATGGCGAGGCCGTGAAGACCCAGCGACGCGATCAGACTGCGTCGCTCAAGCTTGTGAAATTGAAGTCCCTGACCTTCAGCGGTGGAACCATCACTGCCTGCCCCGGCCCGCCGTCTTCGCTCGCGCTGACCCGCACCGGCGTGCCGAGCGCTTCCAGATTGTTCAACATGAAGACGGGCGAGTCGTT
>DASSIC010000442.1:0-2648 GCA_035692325.1 Gemmatimonadaceae bacterium
AGGTCGAGCCGACCGTCGCCGTTCACGTCGGCCATCGTCACCCCCGTCGCCCAGCCGCCGACGCCGCCCACGCCGGCCTTGTCTGTCACGTCCTCGAACTTGTAGTTGCCCCGGTTCAGGTAGAGCCGGTTCTTGCCGCGGTTCGACGTGAAGTAGAGATCCGGCAGGCCGTCGCCGTTCACATCCCCCGCCGCGACGCCAGCGCCGTTGTAGTAGTAGAGGTAGTTCAGGATGTTGAACGTCGTATCGTCCGGCAGCCGGTTCTCGAACGTCACGCCGGTGACGCTCGGCGCCAGCTGCTCGAACAGGGCGGGCTCGCGCTTCGCCGAATGACAGGCCGCAAAGACGGCGAGCGCCACCGCCAACAGCGGTGTGCCGCGTCGTGTCGCCCTTCCCGTCATCCCGTCATTCCGTCTTCCCGACATCCGGCTCGCTTACTTTGCTGCCCGGAACCGGATCGCCTGTCCACCCCCGCGCGCGAGTGCGACGCGCAGCCGCGACGCCGACGTCACGGCGCGCCGGGAGATCGCGACCGGCAGCGGGTTGGTCGCCCAGTCGGCACCGGCGCCGTCGGCGTAGACCTCCGCCACGTAGCGACGCCCCTTCGGCAGGAAGGTGAGCGGCACGTCCATCGTGCGCGCCTCTTCATCGGTGATGGCGCCCAGGTACCAGTCGTCGCCCCCGCGCTGCTGGCGCGCGACGACCACGTAGTCGCCGATCTTTCCGCTCAGCACCCGCGTCGTCTCCCAATCCGTGGGCACGTCGCGGATGAACTGGAACGCCGGCTGGCTCGCGTAGTTCTCCGGCAGGTCGGCTGCCATCTGGAGCGGCGAGTAGAGCACGACGTACAGCGCGAGCTGCTTGGCGAGCGTGGTGCGCACGCGCGGCTCTTCCAGCGTGTGCGGATGTCCCGTCTTCGTCAACAGCAGGTCGAAGATTCCCGGCGTGAAGTCCATCGGGCCGGCGAGCAGGCGCGTGAAGAAGAGGATCGACTCGTGCTCGGGAGGATTGCCCCCTTCTCCGCCCCACGCATTGTACTCCTGACCGCGCGCCCCCTCGCGGCTCATCATGTTCGGCCAGGTGCGACGCTCGCCGGTGTCGTGGATCGGCTCGTGCGCATCGACCATGATGCCGTAGCGGGCCGCCGTCTCGATCACCTTGCGATGATGTCGCACGGCGACCTGGCCGTAGTGCGAGTGATTGCCGCCGACGGTGTCGGCCACGTAGCCCGTCTTGATGGCGTGGATGCCGAGCGACTGATACAGGCGGAAGGCATCCTCCATCTGGCGCTCGTAGTTCGCGATGCCCCCCGAAGTCTCGTTATGCGCGATGAGATCGACGCCCTTCGACTTCGCGTACGCCGCGACCGCCGGCAGATCGTAGTCCGGGTACGCCTGCGTGAACGAGAAGGCGTTCCGGTTGGCAATCCAGTCGCCGTCCCACCCGGTGTTCCACCCTTCCACGAGCACTCCCTTCAGCCCGTTCGCCGCCGCGAAGTCGATGTACCGCTTCGCGTTTTCCGCCGTGGCGCCGTGCTTCGGTCCCGAGCTCCACGTCATGGTGTTGAGGTGCATCCCCCACCAGATGCCGTCGTACTTCTCCGGCGTGATCCACCGCGTGTCGGCGATGCGGCTGGGCGGATTGAGGTTGAGGGTGAGCACCTGCGGGTGCAGCGCCTCCACCCGGTCGGCGAGCTGGATCGTGCGCCACGGCGTGACCAGGGGCGCGCGACCGCGCACCTTCACCCCATCCGACCAGGGCGCGAGCGCGGCGCGCAGGGATCGCCCCTCCATGCGCGGTCCGGCGAGAAACATCCTCGGGTAGTCCACCAGATCCGCCTCGTGGATCACCACGGCGAGGCCGCTCGTCGTCTCGATCGTGAGCGGCGTCTGCACGCTGTCCAGCGTGCTCACCGGGCCCTCGGAGTACAGCTGCTCGGAGCGGTCGAGCCGCGGCCGGTTCGACGCGATCCACCAGGCGCGCCCGTTGTCGGCGAGCGCGAACTCGGTGAGCTCGTCGGAGATCTCGTAGTCGTGGAAGGCCGGCTGGTCGGGGAGCTCGTACCGGAAGCCGATGCCGTCGTCGAATGCGCGGAAGATCACGCTGAAGTGGCGGCTCGGCGCGGCGCTCTCCTCGACCTCCACCCGCAGCTCGTTGTGGTGGTCGCGCACTCTCGCCACCTCCCCCCACGGCTGCGTCCAGGTCTCGTCGTGGGTGCGTTCGCTGTGGCCGCTGATGCGCAGGCTGTCGCGCAGCGCGGGCGCTCCACGCAGCTCGAAGCCAAGCCCGGAAGGAGTGATGACGGCGCGGCCGTCACGACGAACGTCATACGTCAGATGGCCGTTCCGGATCGCCACCGAGACCGCGGTGCGGCCATCGGGCGAGACGACGCGCAGAGGGGCCTGTGCCGTCGCGGTTGCGGCGGCGAAGATCGTGATCGCGGCGCAGCGCGCACCGGCGCGCTTCCAGGTGGTCTTCGACATCAGCTTCTCCGGCGGTGAGGTTCGACCGTGCACTTGCTGGCGAGCGCGACTTGACTCGGCACACGGAATGCTGCCCATTTCCTACGCTGCGACTTCAACCCACGGGTGCTTCCATGTCGTCCTTTCTCGTCCGCGCGCGGCATTCGGCACCGCTCGCTCTCGTGC
>DASSIC010000443.1:0-2826 GCA_035692325.1 Gemmatimonadaceae bacterium
CGATGTATCGGTCCGGAATGCCGTGGGCGGTGACACGCACTGACGGGTCGAGGCCGGCGATCACGGTGCTCATGTATGCACCGAAGCCGTTGATCACCGTCCCCTCCTCGACGACGAGGATCTGCCGATGATCGGCGAGGATGGCGGCGAGGGTGACCTGATCGTACGGCTTGAGGTAGCGGCAGTTCACCACCGTCACGTCCAGCCCCTCGCCGGCGAGCGTCTGCGCGGCGGCGAACGACGGGGTCACCATGGTGCCGACGGCGAGGATCGCCACCTCCGACCCGCGGTGCAGCACCTCCCACGTGCCGTGTGGCGCCGCCTCGATGGTGCCCATGTCCGGCACGGCCGCGGGCACCACGTCGCGGGGATAGCGCAGCGAGAAGGGGCCGCTGCTCTGCTCCACTCCGGCGCGCAGCAGCGCCAGCATCTCGCGTCCGTCCTTGGGTGCCGTGACGGTCATGTTCGGCACGGCGAGCATGTACGCGATGTCGTAGAGTCCCATGTGGGTCTCGCCGTCTTCGCCCACCAGGCCCGCACGGTCCATCGCGAACACCACGGGCAGCGACTGGATCGCGCAGTCGTGGATGATGTTGTCGTATCCGCGCTGCAGGAACGTCGAGTAGATCGCGACGACCGGATGCAGTCCGCGCGTCGCGAGGCCGGCGGCGAAGGTGACGGCGTGTCCCTCGGCGATCCCGACGTCGAAGAAGCGCGACGGGTGCGCCGCCGCAAAGGCGCCCGTCCCCGTGCCGCTGGGCATGGCGGCGGTGATCGTCACGACCTTCGGGTTCTCGCTGCCGAGCTCCGACAGTCCCTTGCCGAACACCGCCGTGTAGGACGGGTTGGCGGTGGACGTCTTGAGCTGCTTGCCGGTGGCCGGATCGTGGCCCGGCGGCAGGGCGTGCCACTTCTCTCCGGCGGCGTGCTCGCCCGCCGGGAAGCCCTTCCCCTTCTGGGTGATGACGTGCACGAGGCGCGGTCCGCCCATCTCCCGCACCGACGAGAAGGTGTCCACGAGCGCGTCGATGTCGTGGCCGTCGATCGGTCCGAAGTAGCGGAAGCCCAGCTCCTCGAACAGCACGCCCGGCGTGAGGAAGGCCTTGACGCTCTCCTCCCACTTGCGCGCGATCGCCTGCACGGACGACGGCGCATTCTCCAGCAGCTCGCCCACCTTGGAGCGCACGCGATTGTAGAGCGAGTTGCGCTGAATCGACGTCAGGTACTTGTGCATGGCGCCGACGTTCGGCGCGATGGACATCTCGTTGTCGTTCAGCACGACGACGATGTCGAGGTCGGAGTGCCCGGCGTTGTTGAGCCCTTCGTACGCGAGCCCGGAAGTGAGCGCACCGTCCCCCAGGATCGCGGCGACCTTGATGTGCTCCCCGTTGATGTCGCGCGCCGCCACCATGCCGAGCGCCGCCGAGATCGCGGTCGCCGCGTGGCCGGCACCGAAGGTGTCGTACGGGCTCTCCGTGCGCTTGAGGAAGCCGGAGATCCCGTTCTCCTGCCGCAGCGTTTCCATCCGGGTGTTCCGCCCCGTGAGGAGCTTGTGCGGATAGCCCTGATGGCCGACGTCCCACACGAGCTGGTCGTCGGGGGTCTTGAAGACGTAGTGCAGCGCGATCGTCAGCTCCACCACGCCCAGGCCGGCGCCGATGTGCCCACCGGTGCGCGAGCAGACGTCCACCATGCGCGCGCGAATGTCGTCGGCGAGCGTGCGCAGCTCGTCGCGGGTCAGTGGCCGGAGGTCGGCGGGAGAAGCGATGCGGTCGAGGAGTGACATGGGATGCCCGAAATCTAAGAGGTGCGCTCGACGGAGAAGCGCGCGATCCATTCCAGCGCGGGGGTGCACAGCCCCACTTCGCGCAGGGCCCGGCATCCGTCGTCGATCAACGCCGCGGCGCGCCCTTTGGCTCCCTCCACCCCCAGCAATGCAGGATAAGTGCTCTTGCGGAGGGCGAGGTCGCGTCCGGCGGTCTTTCCAAGCTGGTCGGTGGTCGCCGTCACGTCGAGGACGTCGTCGGCGATCTGGAAGGCCAGGCCCACCGCCTCCCCGTAGCGCGCGAGCGCCGCCAGGCGCTCGCCGGAGGCCGAGGCGGCGCGCCCACCGACCGTCGCCGCGGCGGTGATCAACGCGCCCGTCTTGGCGCGATGGATCCGCTCGAGATCCGCCAGCGCGAGGGGCCGCCCCTCGCCCTCGAGATCGAGCAGCTGTCCGCCGATCATCCCGCCGGCACCGGAGGCGCGCATCAGGTCGGCGACGATGGAGCCGACGGCGGCATCGTCGAGGGCGAGCGCCCGCGCCGCCTCGGCGGCGCAGAGCGCGGCGAGGGGCACCATGGCGAGACCGGCCGCGGTGGCCGCTGCCACGCCGAACACCTTGTGCACCGTCGGACGTCCGCGACGCATGTCGTCGTCGTCCATGCACGGCAGGTCGTCGTGCACCAGCGAGTACGCGTGCACGACCTCCACCGCCGCGGCCAGCTCGCTGGCGTCGCCGGCGCCGCCCGCCGCCTCGTAGGCGCTCAACACGAGAATCCCCCGCATCCGCTTCCCCTCGCCGAGGAGGCTGTAGCGAATGGCGTCGCGCACCGTGTCGGGCGTGCCCGCGAGATGGCGGTCGGCGAAGCGCGCGAGCGCCTCGTTGATGGCAGACTGGGCGCGCGCGAGCTCGGCGCGCGGCTCACTCATCGTCGAGAGGCTCGACATCGAACGCTCCGTCGGCGAGCTCGGTGAGGCGCTGCACGCGCGCCTCGGCTTCGGACAGCGTGCCCGCCGCGTCGCGCAGGCAGGCGACCCCCTCCTCGAACAGCGCGAGTGCCG
>DASSIC010000444.1:0-5755 GCA_035692325.1 Gemmatimonadaceae bacterium
CGTCGCGCGGGGCTCATCGTCATCGCGTGGCTCGAACAGCCCCTCGTTGGGCGTCGGTGTGCTCCGCAGCAGCTCGACGTCCGAGCTCGCGGCGCCGGGGGTCCACGGCGCGCCGATGGACCAGCGACGCGCGCCGAGGGCGGCGCCGGCGTCGAAGGTGCCGAGGGCGCGTCGCACGGCCTCCTCCACCGCGCGCTCGACGGTCCATCGATCGCGGAAGCGGACCTCCGCCTTGGCGGGATGCACGTTCACGTCGACGCTGTCGGCGGGCACGACGATCTCCAGCAGCACGGAGGGTCTCAGCCCCGCGGTCAGCGTCGAGCGATACGCGGCGTCGGCGGCGCGGAGCAGCCCGTTGTCGCGAATCGGCCGGCCGTTCACGGTGAGAAAGGTGCGTCGGCTGGCCGTGCCGACGTCGGACGGTCGCTCGACGAGCCCACTCACCTGGATCGGGCCGCGAACGTCTTCCACGTCGAGCAGGCGGTCCGCGGCGTCCGCACCCCAGAGCGCGGCCACGCGATCGCGGAGCGACGCGGCGGCCGGCAGCGCGAGCACCGGCTTGCCGTCGTGCGCGAGGGTGAGCCGCACGTCGCGACGCGTCAGCGCCACCGAGGTGACGGCGTCCATGATGCTCCGCCACTCGGCGCGCGCACCGCGGAGGAATTTCTGTCGCGCCGGCGCGTTGTAGAACAACCGCGAGACGGCGATCGTCGTGCCGCGACGACGCGCGACGTCGCGCACCTCCTGCACGGCGCCACCCGCGGCGCGGATCGCCGTGCCGGCGCCGTCGGCGGGCGCGGTCTCGATCGCGAGCTGGCTCACGGAGCAGATCGCCGGCAGCGCTTCGCCGCGAAACCCGAAGCTCGCCACGCCGACGAGGTCCGCTGCCACGCGGATCTTCGACGTCGCATGGCGCTCGAGCGCGAGCAGGGCGTCGTCGCGCTCCATGCCGGTGCCGTCGTCGCTGACGCGAATGAGCGCGCGCCCGCCATCCTCGACGACGATGTCGACGGCGGTCGCGCCCGCATCGAGCGCGTTCTCCACGAGCTCCTTGAGCGCGGAGGACGGTCGCTCGACCACCTCGCCGGCGGCGATCTGATCGGCCACGGCGGGCGGGAGGACTGCGATGCGTGCCATCGCGAGAATGCTATCGGGCCGGCGACGCCGCGGTCAATCCACGCCGACGACGTCGAGGGGGAGCACCGCCGCAGCGGGCACCCAGCCGGCACGGCCACCGCCAAGGGACAACCGCACCCACGCCCCTTCCCGCACGCCGAGCGTTCCCACCTCGCCCGCCGCGGCGGCGACCGCCACTGCGCCATCGGGCGAAGGCGATTCGAGCAGCTCGCGCGCGCCGCGCAACACACCCAGACCGCGCACGCCGCCGCGGTCCTGGAGCTCCAGCGCCGCCGCGAGCGCGACGAGTGCGACGGCGAGCGCTCCACCGGCGATCGGCCGCACATGCGGTGTTCGGCGGACAGCCTGGAACGCCAGGGCGAGCCACGCGGCCGTCCACAGCAGGAGCGCCGCGAGCGCGAGCGCATTCACCGGCACGGGCGCCACGTAGCCCGGCGCGCCGATCACGGGCGGCTGGACGAGCGCGAGGTGCTCGCGCGTCTCGTCGTCGAGTGGATCCAGACGCAGCGCGCGCTGCCAACCGACGACGGCGTGCGCCGTGTCGCCGCGCGCCCACGCTGCCGTGCCCAGGTTGGCCCACGCATCGGGCGCGCGCGGCGCGCGCGCCGCCGTACGGGCGAACAGCCGCTGCGCAGTCGCGTACTGTCCGCGCTCGTAGGCCTGCACGCCGTCGCCGAAGGTGCGCAGCACGGCATCGGGCATGGCGACGGCGGTTGCGGTGAACCACACGGTGGCGAACAGAATCATCGGAGTGATTCCATCGATCCGCGGTCGCACCGCTTCGGCATCCACGGCCCGTGCGATCGCGAGTGTGCGCGCGACGAGCGTGGGATCGACGGTCCCCGCTGGAGAGAACGCCGCGCGGTCGAGGCGGTCGAGCACCACTTCGGCGTCGTGGGCGGTGGCGTCGGTCACACCGGCGCGGCGCAGCAGTCGCGCGAGCGGCAGCCGCGCAGACTGCGCGGCTCCCACCGCGGGCACGCGTTCGCGCAGGGCGTCGAGGTATCCGCGCCGCAGCTCTCGTGGTGACGGCGGACGCTTCGTGGATCCGAGCGCGTGAAGGCGACGCGCGGCCGTGTGATGCGAGGCTCGTCTTCGACGACGAACGAGAATGCGACGCAGGGTCGCCGGTACGGGCGCGAGCAGGAGCACGGCCCAGTACCACGGGCGCGCCGGCAGCGGCGTTCCCTGCTCCGTGTCCAATGCGCGGCGAATGGGCAGCCGCGTCGCGACTCCGGTGTCGGCGCTGGCGAGCGTCGCCGCGGCGACGTCGAACACGCTGGAATCCGCCAGTGCCACGCCGTAAGCGTTCCGCGCCGGATCGAAGTACGGATAGCGGAACGACGGCACGGTCAGATGCCCTGCGCGGCGCGGGGTGAGCAGCCAGTCGAACTCCTTGGTGCCCCGCACGCTCGCCGACGTCGTATCCACGACGACGCGCTCGTCTCCGAGCGCGATGGTTGCCCACGGGATCGTGATGGTCGGTCGCGGCAGCAGCTTCACGTTTCCCGTGCCCGACAGTCGCAACGTCAGCACGACCGGATCACCCATCCGCCCGGTGGGTTCGTCGAGGCGCGCCGTCGCCTGGAAGGTGCCCACGGCGCCGGCGAAATCCGCCGGGCGACCTTGCGTCGGCGGCTCGATCGCGACGAAGCGTACGCTGTCGGTGCGCAGCTCGAAGCTCTCCTCGCGCGAGAAGAACGACGTGGAGAGCGGGAGCGAATAGGACAGCGTGGCCGGCGGGATCACCGTTTCGCCGGGGAAGAGCGGAAAGAGCGCACGCCGGTACGAGAGGGTCTCGAAGCAGTGGCGCCCCGCGCGCACGACGGGCGCCGGCGGCGCGAGATCGTAGGCGAGCACCGCCGGCATCTCTGGCGGAAAGAAGGTGGGATTGTGCCGCAGCCGGTCGCGCGCCGTCTCGTTGAGCTGCACGTCCACCACGTAGTCCACCTGCTGCCCCACGTACAGCGTGTCGCTACGCTGTCCGGCTCCGGCATCGAGCAGCGATCGCACGAGCACCAGCGGGGGCGTCGTCGCCGCCGGCCGCACATCGACCACGACGGGCGACGAGCGCGCCGCCCCACCGCTCGCCGTGACGACGACCGGCGGCACGGTGACCCGCCCGATCGCGGGCGAGGCGACGAGAAAGGTCGCTTCCGTGAGGGTCGTCGGCTGGCCGAGGGCATTGCGCTCGACCCGTGAAGCGACGCGGCTGCGCAACAGCTGGAGCACTCCGCTTGGCGGCAGCGCGATGCTCGGCGCCGCCGTGCCAGCGGTGCGCGCCGCCACCGTGAGCTCGAACGGCAGGCAGGTGACCGCCGTGTCGGGCGCGCGCGCGACGATGGCCAGCTGCGCCGCGAGCACGAGGCCGATCACGGGATGATTACCAGTCCTTGCCGCCGGGCGGCGGCTCCTGCCGGCTCTGCTTCTGCTTCTTGCTCTGCACGTCGCGCTCCTCCCGCTCCGCGCTGCCAAGTAGCTGCTCCGCCTGGCGCTGCGCAAGCGTGGGTTGCGGCTTGGGCTGCTGCTCGGACGGAGCCGGCGATGCATCGGACTGACCGCCGCCTCCCCCCCCGCCGCCGCCCTTCTTTTCCTGGCGCAGGGCGAGCTCGTAGTTCCACTTCGCGTCCAGGTCGGTCGGGCGCTGGACGAGCACGCGCTTGTAGTCGGCGAGGGCGAGCTTGAGCTCGGCCGAGCCGGAATCACCCGGTTCCTTGAGGCCGCGCAGCAGATGCGCCAGCCCCGCGTTGAAGCGCGCGCGGTACTGCGTCTCCGGATCCGCCTTCTCCGCCGCGCGCTCGAGGATCTCGGCCGCCGACGCCGTGGAGTCCATCGCGAGGAGCGCGGTGCCGTAGTTGTACAGGGAACCCGGCGTCTTGTCGTCGTTCGCCGCGCGCTTGAACAACGCCGCGGCGCGCTGGTAGTCCTGCGCCTTGTACGCCGCCACGCCATCCAGCGCGTCGCGCTTGGACGCGCACCCCGACAACAGCACGGTGCCGACGATCGCCGCCGCGACCGCGGTCTCGGCCGAGGCCGCACGACGCCGACGGCGGCCATGACGTCCGCCGAGGATCGTGTCGAGCCAGAGGAGCAGGATCGCCGGAAGCAGGAACCACTGATAGCGCGGCGTCAGGTTGTCACCCGTCTGTGTGGTGCGCGCCTGCGTGCGCAGCTTGGAGAGCGCGCTCTTGATCCGCGCCGCCTTGTCGGTCGCCTCAGCCGGGATGAAAGTTCCGTTGGCCGCGACCGCGGCGGCCTGCAGCAGGTCCGGCTTGTAGTGCGTCACGACGACCTGACCATTCTCGTCCTTCTTCTGGGTCACTGCGCCGTTCTCGCGAATCGGGATCGTGCTCCCCTGCGCGGTGCCGAAGCCGACGGTGACGAGACTGACATTGTTCTGCGCCGCGCGCTTCGCGGCGGCAATCACGTCGTCCTGCAGCTCGAACCCCTCGCCGTCCGTCATGACGACGAGTGCGCGATCGGCGCCGCTCTTCGTGAGCGCGAGCAGGTTGGTGCCCTGCGTGATCGTGGACGCGATGGAGCTGCCCGCCTGCCCGACGACGCTCGGATCGAGATTGTCGAGGAAGAGATCGAGCGCGCCGCCATCCACCGTGATGGGCGACAGGACGTAGCTCTTGCCGGCGAAGGCGAGCAGGCCGACGCGGTCGCCGGGGCTCATCGCGCGCAGTCGGCGAATCTCCTGCTTGACGCGTTCGAGGCGCGAAGGCTTCTCGTCGGTCGCCATCATCGAGAGCGACGCATCCACGGCGAACACGAGATCGACGCCGGTGGAGCGCACCGTCGTGCGCTCGTAGCCCCAGCGCGGACCGGCGATCGCCAGGCCGGCCAGTGCAGCGGCAAGCGCGATGCGCGCCGCGCGCCATTTGCCGCCACTGAACGCCACGGCCGGCACCAGGCGGCGCACGACGTCGAGCGCGCCGAGCCGCGCCAGCCGGCGCTGGCGCTGCACGCGGTTGCGACGCAGCAGCCAGACGAAGAACACCGGAAGCACGATGGCCAGGGCGAGCAGGTACGGCAGCTCGATGAGATCGATCGGAATGATCATGGGAGCGGCCCCTTCCACGAGAGAAGCACCAGCTCCGCCGCGAGCAGCGCGAGCATGGCGCCCAGCGGCCACCGGAACAGCTCCGAGTAACGCACGTAGGTGCGGCTGCGCACGGGCGTGCGCTCCAGCGCGTTGATCTGCTCGGTGATCGCCTGCAGCGCGGCGGGATCCCGCGCGCGGAAGTAGCGCCCGCCGGTCGAGGTCGAGATGTCGGTGAGGAGCGCATCGTCGATCTCCACTTTCTGCATCTCGTAGCGCAGCCCGAACAGGCCGCGGCCCACCGGCACCGGCGCCATTCCCTCCGTGCCGACACCGATGCCATAGATCTTGATGCCGAACTGCGCCGCCGCCTTCGCCGCAGTGCGCGGATCGATGCTGCCGCGATTGTTCACGCCGTCGGTGAGCAAGATCAGCACGCGCGACTTGCCCGGGGCGTCCTTGAGCCGGTTCGCGGCCGTGGCGATCGCGGTGCCGATCGCGGTGCCGTCCTCGAGCTGCCCGGGCTGCAGATTGTCCAGCGCCGCCTGCACGACGGGATAGTCGGTCGTGAGC
>DASSIC010000445.1:0-3473 GCA_035692325.1 Gemmatimonadaceae bacterium
CGGCAGCGCGCCCGCTTTCACGTCGCGGCGCTCACGGCGTTCACCAACGCCCCGCTGCTCGCCGAGCAGGCGGCGCGCTTCGAGCCGTCGTTCGTCGGACTGGTGAGGAATGGCCAGGCAGATCACGCCGGCTGGAGGGGCGGTGAGCGCTGCCTGGTGGAGGCGGCGACGCGCGAGGACGTGGACATCGTCCTGAATTCCGTCGTCGGCGCCGCGGGGCTCGACGCGACGATCGCGGCGCTGGAGCGCGGCAAGCGCGTCGCGCTGGCGAACAAGGAATCGCTCGTGATGGGGGGCGACCTCGTGCTGGACGCCGCGCGGCGCGGCGGCGGCGAGCTCGTGCCCGTGGACAGCGAGCACAGCGCGATCCTGCAGTGCATGGCGGGGCGCCCGGGCGCCGAGGTGCGCCGGCTGGTGCTGACCGCCTCCGGCGGACCCTTCCGGAAGTGGCCGCGCGAGCAGCTCGAGCGGGCGACGCTCGCCGATGCGCTCCAGCATCCGACCTGGCAGATGGGTCGCAAGATCACCATCGACAGCGCGACGCTCGCCAACAAGGCGCTCGAGGTGATCGAGGCGCACTTCCTGTTCGGCGTGCCGTACGACCGCATCGAGGTGGTGGTGCATCCGCAGAGCGTGGTGCACTCGTTCGTGGAGTTCGTGGACGGCAGCGTGCTCGCCCAGCTCGGGGTGCCGAGCATGGAGCTGCCCGTGCTCTACGCCCTGACGCACCCGGACCGTGTGACCGATACCGGGGTACCGCCATTCGACCCCGTGGAGCTCTCGCCGCTGACGTTCGAGAAGGTGCGGCGGGCGGATTTCCCGGCGCTGGATCTGGGGATGCAGGCGGGCCGGTCGGGTGGCGCGGCGCCTGCGGTCTTCAACGCGGCGAACGAGCAGGCCGTGGCCCTCTTCCTCGACGGCGCGATCCGTTTCGGCGACATCGCGCGCGCCATCGACTCCACGCTCGAGCGGCTGGGCGGTCTGCCCGCCGGCTCGCGCGAGGCCATACTCGCCGCCGACGCCCAGGCGCGGCGGCACGTGCAGGAGCTCTTCAAATGCTAGCGATCCTCGCCCCGATCATCGTCTTCGGCCTCGTGATCTTCGTGCACGAGCTGGGGCACTTCATTGCCGCGAAGCTCACGGGCGTGTACGCCCCGCGCTTCTCGATCGGCTTCGGTCCCGCGCTCTGGCGCCACCGCCGCGGCGAAACGGAATACGTCCTCGCCGCGCTGCCGCTCGGCGGCTACGTGCGGATGGCCTCGCGTCACGACGCCGAAACGTCGTTCATCGAGGGGGGCGGCGAGGGGGAGAGCGACGCGCTCAAGCCGGGCCAGCCCGGCTACGATCCCGACGCCATGCTGCCATTCGGCCCCAAGGCGGTGCCGGAGCATCGCTGGTTCGAGTCGAAGAGCCTCGCGGCCCGCCTGTTCATCATGATCGCCGGCGTGACGATGAACGTGCTGCTCGCGTTCGTCGTGCTCACGGGGCTCGCGATGATCTACGGCGAGCCGGTGGTCGCCACGCGCGTCGTCGGGGCGGTGCATCCGCTGGCGACGGCGCCGGCGCTGGCGCAGCTCCAGCCGGGCGACACGATCGTCGCCGTGAACGGCGCAGCGGTGCGCACCTGGAACGACATCGCCGAACGCATCGATGCTTCGGCGCCCGGCACCGTGACGCTGTCGACCTCGCGCGGACAGGTCGCGATTCCGGTCGGCACACCCGGCGCGCCCACGACGCAGCAGCTCATCGGCGCGGTGGACTTCTTCATTGCGCCGGTGATCGGCGACGTGCTGCCGGGCAGCCCCGCCAAGCGCGCCGGCCTGAGCGCCGGCGACACCATCGTCGCCATCGGCGGCGCGCCGCTCCAGAGCTGGTCACAGCTGCAGGAGCGGGTGACACCGGCCGCCGGCACGGCGCTTCCCTTCCAGGTGCGCCGCGGCGGGAAGGTGCTCGATCTCACGGTGCGGCCGGAGTCCACCAGTCAGAAGGATCCGGCGACCGGGGTGATGCGTTCCGTCGGAAAGATCGGCGCCGCCGCCGCGGACCCGACGACGCGCGAGCCGATCGGGATGGGCGCGGCGGTCGTGGCGGGGGCGCGCGGCACCTGGATCACGGCGGGGAAGATCGTCGGCACCGTTCGCGGACTCATCACGCGCGAGGTCTCCGTCCGGCAGCTCGGCGGTCCGATCGCCATCACGCGGGCGTCGGTGGCCGCGGCGCAGAGCGGTCTCGAGTCGCTCTTCTTCCTGATCGCGCTTCTGAGCGTCAACGTCGCCGTGCTGAACCTGCTGCCGATCCCGATCCTGGATGGCGGGCAGATCGTGATCAACGTCGCCGAGTCGGTGAAGGGAAGTCCGTTCAGCGCGCGGACGCGGGAGAACATCCTGCGGTTCGGCCTCGTCGCGATCCTGCTGATCTTCGTGATGTCGACGTTCAACGATGTCGTGATGGGCTTCAAGGACGTCGTGGCGAAACTCTTTGGGTAGTTGACTCGCTGACTGGATAGCTGTCCGACTGAGTACTCCGTTCTCTGTCGTCAGTCCGCAGCTATCCGGTCAAGAGTCAACGGCACAGGCGCCCGTCCACCCTGCCGGACTTTACATGGGATAGTGAACCCGCTAAGTTCCCATGCTCAACCAATTTGGCTACGCTTAGACCGCCATTCCGGCGGAACAGTCCAGAGACATGGCTTTCGACAACGCAGCGACGCTCGAGAAGTACAAGGCGCATGAGACCGACACCGGCTCCGCGCGCGTGCAGGTGGCCCTCCTCACGGAGCGCATCAACTACCTCACCGATCACTTTCGGGCGCACAAGAAGGACCATCACGGCCGCCGCGGCTTGCTGAAGATGGTCGGCACCCGTCGCCGTCTTCTCAACTACATGAAGCGGACGGACATCGACGGCTACCGCAAGATCGTCCAGGAACTCGGACTGCGGTACTAAGTTGGGCCAACGGCATTCGCGCGGGCGCATCTATGCGGCCCGCGCGTTTTGCATTTGACGAAGCGCGTGCCGGAATGGGCCGGCCGCACGTAGAGGCGAAAAAGAGAATACATGCAACGCATTGAAAAGACGTTCGCGGGACGCAAGCTGGTCATCGAGACCGGCCGCATGGCCAAGCAGGCCGCCGGTTCCGCTCTCGTCACCTACGGGGACACGATGGTCCTCGCGACCGTCACGGTGAGCGACAACAAGAGCCCGCTCCCGTTCTTCCCCCTCACGGTCGAGTATCGCGAGAAGACCTACGCCGCGGGCAAGATCCCCGGCGGCTTCATCAAGCGCGAAGGCCGGCCGAGCGATGGCGAGATCCTGAGCGCCCGCATCATCGACCGCTCGATCCGCCCGCTCTTCCCCGAGGGCTTCCAGAACGAAGTCCAGGTGTTCTGCTACGTCATCTCCGCCGACCAGGAGAACGACGCCGACGTCCTCGCGCTCGTCGCGACGTCGTACGCGCTCCAGTCGAGCCGCAC
>DASSIC010000446.1:0-4067 GCA_035692325.1 Gemmatimonadaceae bacterium
GGAAGATCTGGTTCAGGAGGTCTTCATCCGCGTCTACCGCCACCTCCATCGCTTCGACCGGTCGAAGAAGTTCTCGACCTGGGCCTATACGATCGCGTCCAACCTCGCGAAGAACGAACTGCGCAACCGTTCGCGCAATCCGCTGGTGCTCTTCCAGACCATCAAGGGCAACTGGGACGACGATGATCGCCCGCTGCAGTTCGAGGACACCACGGCGCGACCGGACGATCTGTACCGGAAGCGGCATCTGCGCGAGCTCGTGGCGGAAACGGTCGCGAAGCTCCCGGAGCATCATCGCCAGGTGTTCGTCCTGCGGGAGCTGGAGGGGAAGTCATACGAGGAGATCGCCGAGATCACCGACTGCAACCTTGGCACTGTGAAGTCGCGACTCAACCGGGCGCGGAACGCGTTCGCCGAGATCATCGAGCCCTGGGTAGACTGACGGCGTGCGCGGACCGGGAGATGACGGACGCGATGGAACATGAGAACGGGCTCCTCTGGCGCGCACCGGAGGAGCCCGTTTTCTTAGCTGCTCGGCGTGCCGACGATTCACCGCTCACGCTTCACGGCTCACCGACGCTCAGGGGAACACCGCCGCGCCCCAGGGGGTACGGAGGGCATCGAAAAAGGCTCCTACCCACTGCCCTGTCTCATGAATTGTCGGGAGTTCCGCCGCAAGCACGATGCATATATCGACGACACGCTGAGTGGCGTCGAGCTGGAGGCGATGGCTCGTCATCGCACCTTCTGCGAGTCGTGCGCGCGACTGGACACCAGGGTGCGCCGCGCCCTGCTGATTGCGCACAACCTCCCGACGATCGAGGTTTCGGCGCACTTCAGTGAGCGGCTGCAGCGCCGTCTGGCCGAAGAGCGCGCACTGCTCGGTGACGTGCGTACATCAGGCGGAGCAATGACCGACAGCCGCTGGCGACCACTCTCTGCGGCGGCCTTCATGACGACGGCGGCGGGTATTCTCGCCGTGGCGGGACTCGCGGCCACCCTCACTGCTCTCGCCCGCGAGCCCGAAACCATTCGCCTCGCACCCGTGGTAGCGTCGATGCCCGAGCCTGAGCCCTCGACACTGGCGATGCCGGCGATGGTGGCCTCGATGCCGACGGGGATGACGGTATGGCCCGCGCTCTATGTCGCGCAGCAGGCGCCCTGGCACTTCGCGAGCGACGCGGTAGGACGGTAGCGGGCGGAGGGCACGACGGCGGATAGGCACACCGACCAATGTCGGTGTGCCTTCATCGTTTCCTGGGCCATCAGGCGTGTCTGACCGCCCCAACGTCTGGCTCGTATATTTCCCCCATGGCGTCCGTCGGGGAAAAGGCACTGCATGCCGCGCTGAAGAAGCGTGAATTCGAGCCGGTCTATCTGTTCCATGGGGAGGACGACTACCTCAAGGACGCACGCACGCGTGAGTTCGTCGAGGCCGCGGTGGATCCCGCGACGCGTGATTTCAACCTCGAGCTTCGGCGCGGCAACGAGCTCGACGCCGAAACGCTCGATGCGCTCCTCGGCACGCCACCCATGCTCGCCGAGCGACGGGTGATCGTCGTGCGCGACGTGGACAAGCTGAAGAAGGACGCGCGGACGACCCTTCTGCGGTATCTCGACCGGCCGGCGCCCGACCTGCTGCTGATCCTCGTTGCACCTGCGGGAGCGAAGATCGACAAGCCGCTGGCGGACCGCAGCACGGCCGTCGAATTCGCTCCGCTCACCGGCGATCGGCTGCCCAAGTGGGTCTCGTATCACGCCGAGACGGTGCTTGGACGGGCCATCACGACGGGTGCCGCTGCCCTCCTCGTGGAAGCGGTGGGAGCCGACCTGGCACAACTCGCCGTCGAGCTCGAGAAGCTCGCCAGTTTCGCTGTCGATTCCATCGATGAGCATGCCGTCGCCGAGGTTGTGGGTGTGCGACGCGGCGAGTCGGTGGGCGACCTCCTCGACGCCGTCGCGGCGAAGGACGCCACGACGGCACTCGCGCTCGTGCCGGGCGTGCTGCAGCAGCCAAAGACGAGTGCCGTCTCGATCGTGATGAACCTCACGACGCAGACGCTCGCGATCGCGTATGGTGTAGCGGTGCGGGCGGCGGGCACGCCGCCGCGCGTGCTGTTCAACGAATACATGGCGCTGCTCAAGGAAAGTGGCGCGTTTCCCGGGCGACCGTGGGGCGAAGCGGTCACCGCGTGGACGCGGAACACCGATCGCTGGACCGTGTCCGAGCTGGACGCCGCGCTGTCGGCGCTGCTCTCGGCCGACGCGGCGCTGAAGGAAACGCGGCTCTCCTCGGACGAGCAGCTTCTCACCTCGCTCGTGCTCACGCTGTGCGGCGCCGGCGGCTCGCGCCGCGCCGCCTGACCCACGCACGCACTCTCCGACCCGACGATGCGCCGCCTCACGCCTCTAGCCGCCCTCCTGCTGTTTGCCTCCGCGGCGAATGCGCAGTCGACCACCACCGACACCACGCCCGATCTCTCCCAGGCGATCGCGCGACCCGCCACCGACTCGATCTACCGTCGTGCGCGGCGGTTGGTGGCCGAAGGAAACGGAGTCGCGGGGCGCGCGCTGGTGGATTCCCTGCTGCGCACCGCCGATCCCGCGATGCCGGCCTATGGCGATGCGCTGTACTGGCACGGCGCGCTGGCGCCAACGGCAGCCGAAGCGGAGCGTGACTATCGGCGGGTGATCGTGGAGTATCCGCTGGCCTATTATGCCGACGATGCATTGCTGGCGATCGCGGAGCTCGAGCAGGCGCGCGGCGACCGCGCCGGCGCCCTCGCGCACCTGCAGCGTTTCGTGCGAGAGCATCCCGCCAGCGCAGGGCGAGGGGTCGCCGCGCTGGGGGCGGCCCGCCTCGCGTTCGAGCAGCGCGACACGAAGCTTGGGTGCTCGATGATCGCCGCGGCGCGCACGTCGGCCTCGACGTCGGACGTGGAGCTGCGGAACCAGATCGAGTACTACGGGCGACAGTGCCCAGGCACGTCGGTCGCCGCGGAGACGCCGGCGGCACCGGCGGTGAGCGCTCCGGTTGCGAGCGCGCCGGTTGCGGCACCGGCCGTGACGCGCCCGTCGCCGCCCGTCGCGAGTGCCCCGATTCGCCATGCGCCCGATACGGCGCCAATCTCCACCATGCCCGCACCGGTGACGCCGAAGCCACGTTCCGCGCCATCTCAACCCGCACCGGCGCGCCACGACAGCGCGGCGCGGACGGCCACGCGCGCCGATGTGGCGCGTCCGCCGAGCAGCATGTACACGATCCAGGTTGCGGCGTACGATACCCGTCCGCCGGCCGAACAACTGGTGCGCAAGCTGGCCACGCGCGGCGTGAAGGCGCGAGTGAGCGGAAACACGAAACCGTTCCGGGTGCGCCTCGACTTCTACCGGACGCGCCAGGAGGCGGCGAAGGCGGTGGCAGCGCTCAAGGGGCGCGGCATCATCGGCTTCGTCGCGCAGGAGGTACCGCCGGCGGAGGTGCGATCGCCGTGAGTGCGCCGGCCGCGACGCCGTTGATGCAGCAGTACCGGGAGATCAAGGCTCGTCACCAGAGCGCCATCCTGTTCTTCCGGATGGGTGATTTCTACGAGATGTTCTACGAAGACGCCGAAACGGCGGCGCGCGTGCTGGGGCTGACGCTGACGGCGCGCAACAACGGCGGCGCGGCAGAGGTGCCCCTCGCCGGCATTCCTGTGAAGGCGGGGCAGGAATATCTGCGCCGGCTGGTGCAACACGGGTATCGCGTCGCGATCTGCGAGCAGGTCGAGGATCCGAAGCTCGCGAAGGGAATCGTGCGGCGCGAAGTGGTGGAGACGGTGTCGCCGGGCGTCGCGTTCGCCGACGACCTGCTCGACGGCGCGCGGAACAACTTCGTCGTGGCGATCGCCAGGTCGGACGTATCGCGCGGCACAGCGCATGTCGGCGTCGCCGCGGCGGACGTCTCGACCGGCGAGCTGCGCCTGTGCATCGCGCCGATCGCCGAGGTCGATGCCCTGCTCGCACGCTTCGCTCCACGTGAGCTGCTCGTGCCTCGCGGCAGCGACACCCCGATGCGAAGTGCGGCGCTC
>DASSIC010000447.1:0-2139 GCA_035692325.1 Gemmatimonadaceae bacterium
CTGCCGCACCGCCATCAGCATCCCTTCCAGGATGTCCACCGGCTCGAAGCCGGTGACGATGATGGGGACGCGATAGCGCGCCGCGATCGGCTCGTACTCCGTCCACCCCATCACGGCGCACACGTGGCCGGCGGCGAGGAATCCCTGTACCCGGTTGTCGGGTGCCTCGAGAATCGCCGTCATGGCAGGGGGGACGGTGACGTGCGAGACGAGCACGCTGAAGTTCGTGACGCCGAGCTCGCGCGCGCGCCACACCGCCATCGCGTTCGCGGGTGCCGTGGTTTCGAAGCCGACGGCGAAGAAGACTACCTCGCGCTCCGGATTGCGCCGCGCGATCGCCAGCGCGTCGAGGGGCGAGTACACCACCCGCACGCTGCCGCCGCGCGCGCGCATCTGCTGCAGGTCGCAGTCGCTCCCCGGCACGCGCAGCATGTCGCCGAAGGAGGTGAAGATCACCTCGGGGCGCGCGGCGAGCATGAGCGCCTTGTCGATCTGCTCGAGCGGCGTGACGCACACCGGACAGCCCGGCCCGTGGATCATCTCGACGACGCCGTCGAGCAGCTCGTCGAGCCCCTGCCGCACGATGGTGTGCGTCTGCCCGCCGCACACTTCCATCAGTGTCCAGCGTCGCGTGGCCGAACGGCGGATGCTCTCGATGAGCGGGCGCGCGATGCCGGCGTCGCGGTACTCGGTGAGGTATTTCATGTCACCGTGCTCCCGGTCGAGGCATCGGTGATCTCGGCGAGCCATTCGAGCTCGTCGAGCCGGCTCAGCTCACGGAGCGCCTCGAAGGTGCGGTGCGCCTCTGCTTCGTCCACCACCGCGATCGCGAAGCCGACGTGCACGACGACGTAGTCGCCGACGCTGACGTCGCGATCCACGTAGGCGAGACAGACCTCGCGGCGGACGCCCCCGAAGTCGACGACTCCCATCGGCAGCCCTGTGTCGTCACGCCGCTCGACGATCCGGCCGGGAATGCCAAGGCACATCGTGCACCTCTGCCCGGTGATGTTGCCGCGCGCTCGCGCGGCTGGGGAGACCCGCAGCCCGGAGGGACGCTTCCGCAATCCGGGGATTTCTGGCTGTGGCCGCTGTCCGCCATCGCCCTACAGCGGCGTTCGGTCCACCGGCGCGGGCGTCATCGCAGGGGGCCGGGCGCGGCCAGGCTCGCGACGGGGCAGTCGGCGCGCGGCACCAGGCGCGGCTCTGCTCCCAGCCAGTACAGCCCATTGGCCATGATGCAGAACCCCGTGGCGGCGAACCACACCATGGCGACGCCCACGAAGCCGGTGAAGAACAGCCAGCCCGGGCTGTGCACCAGCGACAGCACCGACGCGATGAAGATGTTGATCCCCACCGCGAGATAGATGCGGCGCTCGAGGTACCAGGCGTCCGTCTGCATGAAGTACCAGCGGGACGGCGGCTCCACGACACCCAGCCGCGGCGGGAAGCCGAGGCGCTTGAGCACATTGCCGACGACGCAGAAGCCGGTGAGCGCCACCGTGACCGAGGCGGCGCCGGTGGCGATGACGAGCGCAACCCAGCGCGGATCGACGAATGCGGCGAGCGTGGTGGCCACGAGGAGCACGATCCCGGCGATGAGCCAGACCGACCGCTCGATGTACCACACGGAGGTGGGGACGATGTAGATGCCGGAACGCAGGCGCATGGTCGCCACCCGAATGCGAGGGAGGGACGACTGGGCACGGCAGGACGCTCTCGCGCCACCCGCGACAGTACGGCCGCAGGGGGGGCAGGTCAATACCGAACCCTGTCACCCCGCACCACACCGCTCGGCCCTCGCTGGCGCCCGAGATCGGGGAGGGCTATGCTCTCCTCCCTCCGACGATGGAGCCCCCCACCACCTCCCCCGGGAGATCCTCATGCGCCGTCGTACGCTACTGCTCGCCGCCTGCCTCATCGCCGCCTGTGCGGCACCTGATCGTCAGGGCTCCAGCATCGCCCCCACCCGCCCGCTGCTCGTCCAGAATGCCGTCGATACCGTCGGGCTCCCCGACCTCATCGTCGACTCCAAGGCGACGCAGCAGAACTGGGTGAACCGCACGGAGTTTCTCCCCGCCAACTTCTGCAGCGTCGAGGAAGGAGGCATCACGCCGGGCGATCACGACCTGCTGCGCT
>DASSIC010000448.1:0-4163 GCA_035692325.1 Gemmatimonadaceae bacterium
CGCGAACGACGACTGACGACGCGGGACGGGTTGAGCGGTGGCCGACCGAGAAGCGTGATCGAGTCAAACCCGTCAACGTCGTCGACTCTTCACGCCCTCCCGCCGTCCACGCCCCTCTTCTTCACCTCTTCACTCGTCCCGCTCTCGAGCCGTCAGCGGCTGATGAGCGCGTCGACGATGCGCTCCCCCGCATGCCCATCCCACCCCTCGGGCATGCGCGGCGGATTCGGCGGGGCGGCGGTACGCACCAGCGCCGGCAGCGACGCGATGTCGCGCACGATCTGGTTGGTGCCGTGCGTGACGGTGACCGGGCGCTCGGTGTTGTCGCGCACGGTGAAGCACGGGATGCGGAGCGCCGTCGTCTCCTCCTGCATGCCGCCCGAATCGGTGATCACCGCGTAGGCGGAGCGCTCGAGATCGATCATCTCGAAGTAGCCGATCGGATCGAACAGCCGCACGGCGCCCAGGTCGAGCTGCATCGTCTGCAGCCGCTGGCGGGTGCGCGGATGGATCGGGAAGAACACCGGCCGCTCGGCGGCCACCTCGCGCAGGGCGGTGGCGAGCAGGGCGAGCCGCGCCGGATCGTCCACGTTGGAGGGGCGGTGCAGCGTGACGACGACGTGATTCCCCGTCGCGCCGTGCTGCTCGGCGAACCCCTTCGAGTCGGGGTGCGCGAGCGCGTGGCAGAGGGAGTCGATCATCACGTTGCCGACGAACACGATCTCTTCCGCCGGCTCTCCCTCGGCGCGCAGCTGCTCGCCGGCGTCGGGTGAGGGGGTGAGCAGCAGGTCGGCGAGGCGGTCGGTGACGATGCGGTTGATCTCCTCCGGCATCGTGCGGTCGAAGCTGCGCAGCCCCGCTTCCACGTGCGCCACGCGGATGCCGAGCTTGGAGGCGACGATCGCCGCCGCCATCGTGGAGTTCACGTCGCCATAGACGACGACCCAGCGCGGGCGCGCCTCGGCGAGCACCGCCTCGAACCGCTCGATGATGCGCGACGTCTGCGCCGCGTGGCTCCCCGAGCCCACCTCGAGGTTCACGTCGGGGGCGGGGATGTCGAGCTGGCGGAAGAAGCCCCCCGACATCGCGTCGTCGTAGTGCTGCCCCGTGTGCACCACGAGCTGGGAGATGCCGCGCGCGCGCGCGGCGCGGTGGACCGGCGCGAGCTTGGGGAAGTTGGGGCGCGCGCCGACGACGTGCAGGAGCTCGGTTGGCATGCGGAGAAGCTAGTCGCCGCTCGCGTGATGTCGAATCGGCTTCCCGTCGCGGAGGGAGAAATCACCCGTGATGACGGGAAATCCGCGCGCCGGCGTGGTGAGGCCGGGGAAGCGCGCCGCGATGTCGGCGCTCACGGCGGGTTCCTTCCCCTTCGTCGCCAGCCAGCGCGAGATCGCCGGCGCGAGCACCCGCGCGATGCGCTCCGGCCCCGCCGGCGGCGCACCGTCGCACTCCAGCGGGCACCAGATGGAAAGGAAGATCGGGTGCGCGAGCGTGGAGTCCATCCGGGTGATCGGGTACTCGAGCTTCCAGGTGGGGGCGGCGTGCGCCTGCACCTGCGCCGGCTCCCCGAACCCCGCGACGTCCGACCGGCCCTGGAGCTCGACGTGGACGAAGCGGAACTGCGCCATGCTGTCGTCGAGGATCTTCGTGAGCGACTCGAAGTCGGGGGCGTCGCGGAGCAGCAACGCGACGTCGCTGGCGAGGATCTTCTCGCGCACCAGCGAACGTCCGCGCATGGCCGCCGCGCCGAGCGACGCGCCGGCGACGAGGAACTCGTTGTACTGGAGCCAGCGCAGCCCGTAGACGAAGATGAGCACCAGCACCGCCGCGCCGGCGATGGCGATGGCGAAGGTGAACTCGGGTGGGGCGAAGGTGGCGGAGAGCCCGAGCGCGGCGATGACGGCGGAGAGCCCGCAGATGAGCAGCACCGACTGCCGTGGTCCCACGCCCAGCGTCTGGAGCTGGTGGTGGATGTGCCGGCCGTCGGCGCGGGAGAGGGGCTCGGCGCGGAGCCAGCGGCGCAGCATCGAGATCCCCGTGTCGAGCAGGGGATACGACAGCGCGAAGATCGGCGCGAGGAAGTAGACCGCGCCGGTGCGCGTGGAGGCGCCCTTGACCGTGAGGACGGCGAGGAGGAAACCGACGACGAGGCTTCCCGAGTCGCCGAGGAAGATGCGGGCGGGTGGCCAGTTGAAGCGGAGGAAGCCGAGCATCGCCCCGATGAGGGCGAGGGAGCACCAGAGGACGGTGGGGTCGTGGACGATCGTCGCCGCGATGGCGGTGGAGACGAGGGCGACGACCGCGACGCCGCCGGCGAGTCCATCGGCGCCGTCGACGAGGTTGAAGGCGTTGGAGAGGCCGACGATCCAGAGGACGGTGATCGGAAGGCCGAGCAGGCCGAGGGAGATCTGGTGGCTCGGCGTGAGCATGATGACGTCGAGCCGGAATCCGGCGTACCAGACGATGATCGCGGCGGTGGACTGGGCGATCAGCTTGCCGAGTGGGCGGACGCCGACGATGTCGTCGACGAGGCCGACGACGAAGAGGATCGTCGCGCCGATGGCGATGGAGGCGACGAAGGGGAGGACGTAGAGGAGGTGGGCGCGGTCGTCGATCGCGGCGCCGGCTGCTACCATGACGAGGACGCTCAGGAACACGGCGACGCCGCCGAGCCGGGGAATCGGGCGCTCGTGGCGACGACGGATGTCGTCGGGCTTGTCGAGCAGCTTGTGGTGCACGGCGGTCCGCCCGATCAGCGGCATGAGCGCGATGCTGATCAGGTAGGCCACGCCAACCACGAGAAGGACCGCGAACGTCATCGTCGACTACGTCCTTCGAAGTGCCGGAGGACCAACGGGTTGCGGCCTCGGCGCCGCGCCACGCCTCCGGCTAAACAGATGGTCGCCAAACTTTCCACATCCCCCATAATTGTGCAAGGGGGATACACGTAAGGACGCCCATCTATTTTTCATCCGTCGTTTTGTCTTGGCAGCGTGCCGCCCACGAGCAAGAATCGCCGCGCTGGACTTCACAAAGGGAAGGCATGGACGCAGCGGACGGAAAGCGCAGGCGCGTGCTCGTCATCACGGAGCGGTTCTGGCCGGAACCGAACTTCATTACCGCCGACGTCGCGGAGAGGTTGGCCAGGGAGGCCGACGTGACCGTCGTGGCGCCGCACCCGAGCTACCCGCGCGGGCGCTTCTACGAGGGCACGCGGTGGTGGCGTCCAGTGAGGACCGTGGAGCGCGGCTGCACGGTGTGGCGCGTTCCCTTCTTCCCGAACCAGAGCCTCTCGTCCATCCGACGCGCGGCGTCGTACCTGTCGTTCGCGCTCGTGGCCGCGCTGACGGCGCCGATCGTCGCGCGCGACCCCGATGTCGTGTGGGTCTACCATGGCCCCTTCACCGCCGGGCTGGCCGCGCTCTGGTTCCGCGTCGTGCGCCGTGCGCGTCTCGTCATCACGGCGGCGGATCTCTGGCCGGAGAGCTTCACCGGCGCGGGCGTGGCGCCGCCAGGTATGCTCATGCGCGCGCTCCACGCTTACAGCCGGTGGATCAATTCCTTCGCGCATCACATCATCTGCTCCACGGAGGGTACCGCGCATCGCTACGCCGCCGATGGCATGCCCGCCGACCGGCTCACCGTCGTGCCGGTGTGGATTCCGGGCGTGCAGGACATGACCCCTGACGATGCCGCCGCCGCAAGCACAAGCCACGACGTGGTGTACACCGGCAATCTGGGCCCCGCACAGCAGCTCGACACATTGCTCCGCGCCGCGGTGCTGCTCTCGCGTGACGTGCCGAGCGTGCAGGTGCACCTGTACGGCTCGGGAGTCAGCGAGCAGGAGCTCCGCAACCTCGCGCAGGAGCTGGGCGCCACCAACGTGCACTTTCACGGACGCGTCACGGCGGACGAAGCGTTCCATCGCGCTTCCGCGGCCGCCGTTCAGGTGGTGAGCCTGCGCCGCTCGCCCGCGTTCCGCGCGACGGTGCCGTCCAAGCTCTCGCAGTGCTTTGCGGCGGCGACGCCCTTCGTCTACGGTCTGGAGGGCGAAGCGGCGGAGGTCGCGCGGAAATCCGGTGGCGGTGTGCCGTTCGATCCGGACGATCCCCGCTCGCTGGCCGAGGCGATCAGGTCCATCCTGCGACTGCCCCATGCCGAGC
>DASSIC010000449.1:0-7639 GCA_035692325.1 Gemmatimonadaceae bacterium
AGCGCAGCCGCCGCATCGATGTCAGCGCGCACGGCAGCGTACACACAGGGTCTGGGCGCCGAGGTCCGTGAGGAGCCGGCGTACAAAGGAGCCGTGCAGGTGTCTGTAGCACAGGATGCGTCGGCAGCGCACGCACACACCCCCCTTGATCAGATCCACCCGGCCGCCGCACTCGTCGCAGTCGGTGGTGATCTGGGTGCTGCGAAAGACCTCGAACTTGGCCATGCGGTACAATCTGATGCGGGGGCCTGCAGCGGAACAGCGGGGATAGATTTCGCAGATGGTGTTTCGCGCCGAATCCCAGGGGTCGCTTCCGATCGATGAGGTGCTCGCATCACTCCACGATGCGCTGGCCACTCATCGATCCGTGGTGTTGCAGGCGCCGCCCGGCGCTGGCAAGACGACGCGCGTGCCTCTCGCGCTGCTGGATGCGCCGTGGCTCGCCGGACAGCGTATGGTCATGCTCGAGCCGCGTCGACTGGCTGCGCGCGCCGCAGCCCGGCGTATGGCGCTCACGCTTGGACAATCCGTCGGCGAGATGGTCGGCGTGCGCGTGCGCGGCGAGACCCGGGTGTCGACGCGCACGCGCATCGAGGTCGTCACGGAAGGCGTGCTGACGCGGATGCTGCAGTCGGACCCGTCGCTCGAAGGGATCGGGCTGCTGCTGTTCGATGAGTATCACGAGCGCAGCCTTCAGGCGGACCTGGGGCTGGCGCTCGCAATGCAGGCGCAGGAGCTGTTGCGTCCCGATCTGCGATTGCTCGTCATGTCCGCGACGCTGGACGTCGAGGCAGTGTCTGCGGTGCTCGGCGACGCCCCGGTGATCACGAGCCGCGGGCGAATGCACCCCGTGGAGACTCGCCACGTCCCACGGCGCGACGGCCAGCGGGTGGAAGGGGCCGTCGCCGCAGCCGTGCGTAGAGCGCTCGATATCGATGAAGGAAGCGTACTCGCCTTTCTGCCGGGCGCGGGGGAGATCCGGCGCGCGCACGACCTGTTGAACGACGGATCCCTGCCCCGCGACGTGCGGCTTCACCCGCTCTACGGCGATCTTCCGGCGGATGCACAGGATGCGGCCATCGCGCCGGCGCGACCGGGCGAGCGGAAGGTGGTACTCGCGACGTCCATCGCCGAAACGAGCCTCACCATCGATGGTGTGCGCATCGTGGTCGACGGTGGACTGTCGCGGGTGCCTCGTTTCTCGCCACGCACCGGCATGACGCGGCTGGAGACGGTGCGGGTCTCGCGGGCGTCGTCGGAGCAGCGTGCCGGCCGCGCTGGCCGAACGGCACCGGGCGTCTGCTACCGGTTGTGGGCGGCCGAAGAGCAGAGTGGACTGCTCGCCCGCGCAACGCCGGAGATTCTCGAGGCGGACCTCGCGGCGTTCGCACTGGATCTCGCCGTTGCCGGTGTTCGGAACGGGGCCGAGCTGCAATGGCTCGACGCACCGCCCACGGCCGGACTCGCGCAAGCGCGCGAGCTGCTGCGGCAACTCGGCGCGCTCGACGAGGCGGAGCGCATCACGGCGCACGGCCGCGCGATGGCGGAATTCGGAGTACACCCTCGGCTCGCCCACATGCTCCTGCGGGCGAAGGCCCTCGGCACCGGCGCGACGGCGTGCCTGATCGCGGCGCTCGTCGAGGAGCGTGATGTGCTTCGGCGCGATCCTCTCCGTCGCGAAGCTGATCTCCGTCTTCGAGTCGCCATCGTGTCCGGCGAGGGTCGCGCCGAGCACCACGACGTGGATGGCGACGCCGTGCGGCGCGTGCGGGAGCAGAGCCGTGCCTGGCGCACACAGCTCGGCGTCGGCGTGCGTGAGACGGTGGACGAGGGTGCGGCGGGTCGGCTGCTCGCGCTCGCCTATCCCGATCGCGTTGCGCGGCGCCGCGATGGGGCGGGGGAGCGATACCTTCTCCGCAACGGGCTTGGCGCGGTGCTCGACGATGCAGGAGCACTTACCGGGTCGGAGTTTCTGGCGATCGCGGAGCTCGACGGCCGCATTCCGACCTCGCGCATCTATCTCGCGGCGCCATTGACACGCAGCGACGTCGAGGAGCTGTTCTCGGAACAGATCGAGCGAGTCGATGTGGTCGAGTGGGACGCTGTGTCAGGGATGGTCCGCGCGCAACGGGTCGAACGGCTGGGCGCGATCGAGCTGCGTGCGGTATCCGTACGCGAGCCCGATGCGTTCGTCGTCGCCCGAACGCTGCTTGCCGCGATCACGCGCGGCGACGGCCTTGCGCTGCGGTGGAGCGAGTCGGCGCTCCGCTTGCGCGAGCGGCTGGGGTTCATGCGCGCGCGCGATGCGTCGTGGCCCGACGTGAGCGATGCGGCGCTGCGCGACACGATGGAGCGCTGGCTGCTGCCAAGGCTCGTCGGCCTGCGTCGGCGCGTCGAGGTGGAACAGCTCGACCTGAGCGAGCCGTTGCTCGAGCTGTTGACGTGGGAGCAGCGGAGGGCGCTGGACGCGCTCGCGCCGACGCACGTGATGGTGCCGACTGGCTCCCGCCTTCCCGTCGACTACGGTGATCCCGCCGCGCCGGTGCTCGCCGTTCGTCTGCAGGAGTTGTTCGGGCTGGCCGAGACACCACGTATCGCCGGGGGCGCCGTGCCCCTGACCCTGCACCTGTTGTCGCCGGCACGGCGGCCGGTCCAGGTGACGCGCGATCTGGCTGGCTTCTGGCGGTCGTCGTACTTCGAGGTCCGCAAGGAACTGCGCGGCCGTTATCCCAAGCACGAATGGCCGGAAGACCCGCTCTCCGCGGCGCCGACGCGCCGCGCAAAACCGAAACGGTGAAAACGCGACGAGGGCGGTCGCGTCACGCGGCCGCCCTCGTGCACAGGTGGGGAGCTGATCAGAACTGCAGGCCGAAGGTGATCGGGATGAACTTGATGTCCTTGTTCTTGTCGCCGAGCATCTGATGGTAGCGCACTTCGGCGAACGGGCTCAGGGTGCCGAGCGGAAAGCGCAGACCGGCGCCGATGTTGAAGCCCGCGCCGTCGCTCGACGCTTCGCCGGTGAGTCCGACGGTGGTCACCTTGACCCTCGCGTTGTAATAGCCGAGGCCACCGATGACGTAGGGCATGCCGAGGTTGAAGATCGCGTTGGCCGTCGCGCTCAGGATGCGCGTGTCGCCACTGATGTTGTTCTTGTGATTGAAGCCGTTGATGCTGCCTTCGAAGCGTGCACCGACGGGAACCAGCGGCGCGCCGATGTTGAGGCCGATCGTTCCGTTGTAGCCGGACTGTTCATCGTCGGCCATGGCACCGGTGGGCAGCGAGAGGCCGCCGGCGAGGCTGATGGACTGGGCGCGAACGGTCGCGGGCGCGGCGGCGAGCAGGCCTGCGGCGAGCACGGCGAAAATCCGTTTGGTCATGCGGAGTTCCTCGAAGTAGGGATGATGCGCGGTGGCTAGTCCTGCCGTGATCGCCCCGCAGTTCTTTGCGGGTTGACGATCGATCGCCGGCAACGGCACCGCCACGCGAGTACCCGCGCGCGCCGTTGGCCAACGTTGGATCATGGCTGCCGCGGCGGGGGACCGCTCGCTACTACCGGCGCGAGTGGGGCACAGTTCCGCCGTTTCGGTACAGTCCGCGACGCCTTGCGCCCTGCACAAAAATATCCTATAAGACAAGGATAATTAGTGCCATATATCCCGAATCATTATATTCCTAGTTATTTAGGTATTTTCTACTGCGCTTCTACAACGTTGCCATCGCATCGCTTGCGATCGATGCACCGGTCAAGTGGACGGACAACCTGCTGACCCAGCACGACATTCCCGGCGTCGCGCCGGCGCGTCGCGGGGTCGCCCGCAGGATTCCCCGCCCCACGCTTCTGCTCGTCGCCCTGACCCGCGAGCTGCACGTGTCGCTGGCCATCGGCGTGCGCGATGCCCTCCAGTTGGCGACTCGGTTGCTGGCTGACGAGGCGGGCGACGAGTGGCGCGACGGCCCGATCCGGATCGTGCTCGATCGCGCCGCGCTCGAGCGCGCCCTCGACGAACGGCTCCGCTTCGCGCTCGAGTCGGCGCCTGCGCCACGGCGTGGTCGACCGCCGAGCCGAGCGCCCGTGAAATGAAAATGGGGCGAGGCGTCCGATGGACACCTCGCCCCATTCGCGAGATCAGGCGAGTTACGCCTTGGTGACGTTCTCCGCCGCCGGGCCCTTTGCGCCCTGCACGATGTCGAACTCCACAGCGTCTCCTTCGGCGAGCGACTTGAAGCCGTTGCCCTGGATCGCGCTGTAGTGCACGAAGCAGTCTTTCTCACCGCTGTCGGGGGTGATGAAGCCGAACCCCTTCGCGTCGTTGAACCACTTCACCTTGCCCTTCGTACGCATGTACCACTCCTGAGGAAACTGATTGTCCAGGGAGCGGAACACGCCGTACCCAGACAATGCCTGACCCGCGCGGGCTCACCGATGTCCCGCCGCTACGTTGCCGGGCCCGCCACCGGGTCCGGCAGGCGCTAACGTAGCAAGCCAAAAAAGATCGGTCAATAGTGCCGCCCGCAGCATCCTCCCGCCGGTCAGCACATCTGCACGCCAACCTCTCAGGGGGATGCTGGCGCCGGCTTCACCCCGACGACGAAGTAATCGGTGTCGCCAAAGCAGCGGAGCGGGATGCCCGGATGCTCCTCGTACGTGATCGCCACGCGATTCCCCATGAGTCGCGTGATCTCGTGAGCGATGCTGTCGCTCCGCACGCTGAAGGCGAACTTCTCCTGCGCCTGGCCAGGCATGTTCACCATCGCGATCTCACCCTCCCACGTCTTACACACCCACCCCTTCTGCGAGAACTTCTGGATGTAGCCCGCGCGTTCACCCTTGGAATACGACCAGTTGAGCGCGAGGGTCGTCCACAGCGCCACGATCAGGATGGGAAGGATCACGAAGATGCCGAACAACAGCACGCCCCAGCGCCGCTTGCGCGGAGCGCGCGTCGCGGTCGGCGCGGCGGCGGCGCGCTCCCCTGTGGATGCCGTGGTCGGTTCGCGATGCAACGGCTCCTTCGACTGCTCGTCATCCATGATCGTCCTCTCCGTACACAGTGGCCGGGCTCGGTGGCGTGGCCCCCGATGCCGCGCAGAAGTTACGCCGCGGCGGCGTTCTCCGCAGGGGGACCGCCCGCTTAGATTTCAGTTGTCTCCCTGACCCGTCACGCCGTGCCTTTCGCTCCTCGTCGCTCCACCGTCACCGCGCACGTCGGCAATGTCCCCGTGGGATCGGGGCATCCGGTCGTCGTGCAGTCGATGACCAACACCGACACCGCCGATGCCGCGGGAACGGCGGCGCAGGTCGCCGCGCTAGCCACGGCGGGCTCGCAGATCGTGCGCGTCACGGTGAACAACGAGGAGGCTGCCGCTGCGCTTCCCGAGATCGTTTCGCGCCTGACGGATCTCGGCGTCTCCGTACCAATCGTCGGCGACTTCCACTACAACGGGCATCTGCTGCTGGCGAAGTACGCCGAGTGCGCGCGAGCGCTCGCCAAGTATCGCATCAACCCCGGCAACGTCGGCGGCAAGCGGCGCGACGAGAACTTCCGCACCATCGTGAAGATCGCCGTGGAGCACGACAAGCCGGTGCGCATCGGCGTGAACTGGGGCTCGCTCGATCAGGACCTGCTCACGCAGATGATGGACGAGAACGCCGCCGCCGGTTCGCCGCGCACGGCGAAGGATGTGTACATGGAGGCCATGCTCGCCTCCGCCCTTCGCTCGGCCGAGCTGGCTGAAGAGACCGGACTTGGCCACGATCACATCCTGATCTCCGCCAAGGTCTCGCACGTGCCCGACCTGGTGGAAGTGTACGAGCGCCTCGCCGCGCGCTGCGACTATCCGCTGCACCTCGGTCTCACGGAGGCGGGCATGGGGATGAAGGGACAGGTGGCCAGCGCCGCCGCCCTCTCCATCCTGCTCGCGAAGGGCATCGGCGACACGATTCGCGTGTCGCTCACCCCCAAGCCGAATGGCGATCGCACAGAGGAGGTCCTGGTAGCACAACAGATCCTCCAGTCGCTCGGCCTTCGCAGCTTCGCGCCGCAGGTCACCGCGTGCCCCGGCTGCGGGCGCACCACGTCGAGCTTCTTCCAGCACATGGCGGAGGACATCCAGACCTATCTCCGCGAGCAGATGCCCGTGTGGAAGCAGGCGCATCCCGGCGTGGAGACGATGCACGTCGCCGTCATGGGCTGCGTCGTGAACGGGCCGGGTGAGTCGAAGCACGCCAATCTCGGCATCTCGCTCCCAGGCACGTTCGAGGAACCGAAGGCACCGGTCTACGTGGACGGCAAGCTGTTCACCACCCTCAAGGGCGATCACATCGTGCAGGAGTTCCTCGTGATCCTCGAGGACTACGTGGCGCGGACCTACCCGACACCCGCGCCGGCACTCGCCGGCGTCACGGACTGAGCCGACGCGCTATCGGGTAGGCGCGCTCGCGCCGAGCTGCTCCAGCTCTTCGGCCACGTCACGGAGCTCGTCCATGATGAGCGCATCGAACCCGAGCTCGCGGAGCCGATCGTAGACGCGCCGATACCAGCGCACCGTCCCCACGCGTCCAGCGCTGAAGCGCGACCACACTGTATCGGGGTCCAGGGTGCGCTTCAGATCCGCGACGATCGACGCGCCGTTGTGGATCTTGTCGGCTGCGCATACCCAGCGCGCGCTGTCGGAGGCGCCGGCGAGGCGGGCGAGGTAATCGTCCCGCCGCTCCTCGCTCGAGAGCTCGATGCCCTCCTCGTCCACCTGGCGCTGCGTCACCGCCAAAACGGTGTCGAGCACCGCCGGTCCGAACTTGTCACCGATGCGCTGCTCGAGCATGTCGCGCGTGTAGCCGTCGCGCACACAATCTTCGATCACATCGTGCAGGATACCGGCGACGATGGTCTGTTCGTCCTGATCGTATCGAGTGAGGATGACGGCGACGTTCGCGGGATGCGTCAGGTAGGGAAGGCGCGTCCCCTTCCGCACCTGCCGGTCGTGGTGCTTCGCCGCGAAGGCAAAGGCGTGGTTGATCCGATCGGAATAGCCGCGCGTCGTCATCACACCTGGATACTGCGGAGAGCCAGAAAGCGCTGGATCGAACTGTGAAAGATACTGCGGGCTCACACTGTCCGCACGCATTGAGCATCGACCTGAACGCCACATTTCATCACCGCGAGATCTGCCCGGCCAGCAGGAGATCGAGCAGCGCGAGGGCGGCGCCCTGCAGCACGATGGCGAGGCCCGCGCCGATCAGCCCCAGCCGTCGTCCCAGCATCCATCCAGTGACAGCCAGCGTAGCCCCGACGAGCACATAGCCGCCATCCAGACCGATGTTGAGCCAAAGCAGCCGGTCCAACCGCGTGGCGCCGGCGAGGTCGCGCACCGCCAGCGATGCCCGGGCAATCGCCGCGAAGGCCAGCTCGGCGGCGCCCCAACCGGCGGTCTGGAGCCCGAAATGCTCGAGCAATGCCGAGCGACGGTGGCCAATCTGCAACCACGCGAGCAGCGCCGTCCCGGCGAGCAGGCTGCCAGCAGCCCAGACGAGCAGGCGCGCCAGGTGCGCGCGTTCCGCCGCAAGAAGGGTATCCGCCCACATCGAGGCTTCCATGGCGCGAACGGTAGCGGAGTGTCCGATGGACGTGCAGTAGGGAAG
>DASSIC010000450.1:0-2156 GCA_035692325.1 Gemmatimonadaceae bacterium
CGCCGGCGCGGCCGACGGTGCGGGCGCGCGTTCCGGCGTCGCGCTCTCGGGAGAGAAGAACTGGTCGAACGAGAAGCTTTGCGACGCGCGGGGAGGGCGCGGCGGCCCATCGCGGAACACGCTGTCGAGCGAGAGCTCGCCGGCGGCCGCACGGGCGGGCCGGCCGGTGATCGCGGGGGCCGGCTCCGGGGCGCCACCGAAGGCCTGCGCGAGCGCCGAGGCGGCTGAGTCCTCGGAAGTGACAGGAGCGCGATTGCCGAACAGCGCGTCGATGGTCCCTCCGGTGCCCTGCGAGGACGCGCCGCGCTCGAGACCGGTGGACATCGTGGATGCCGGCGTTGGGCGCAGCGCTTGAGCCGCGGGAGGGTGCACGACCGGCTCGGCGGGCGCTGCGGCCTCCACACCCGCGAAGTCGTCGTCAGAGGGCGGAACGGCGGCGGCTGCGCGCTCGCCGGGCCGCAGCACCGCCAGGCGCGCCAAGAAATCCCGCACCGAGTCTCCAACTGCGGCCGGCGCGGGCGGCTGCAGCTCGGCAACACGCTGCTGCAATCGCGCGTCCGTGGGATTCGCCGCCGAGAGCTGGCGGTAGACGTCGAGCGCCTGCTCGCGAAAGCCCTGCTTGAGGAAGAGCTCGGCCATCGTCTCGGTGACGAAGGGCGCCTGCGGCGTCGTGGTGCGCACCGGGGCGGACACTTCGTGCTCGATCGCGGGCACCGCACGCGCCGACGCGGGCTCCTCACGCGGGACCGGGGGCGCTTCCGGCGCCGGAGTGGCGGCGTCCCGCGCTGAAGCCTCGACGACTGGCTCGCCGAGGTCCATCAACTCCGCCTCGGCGGCGATCACGGAAGGGGGCAGCTCGGGGGGCAACTCCGCCGGCTGACTCGTGCGCGCCTCGGGAAGCGAATTGCCCTCGGCCTCGAGCTCGGGCATTGTGGCCGTCTCGGCGCGCCCACGCACCGCGGCGCGCTCGGTAGCGGTGGGCACCTCGAACTCCAGCGTCGACGGGCCCACGTCGGGGATCTCGTCGCTAGCCGGCGCGCGCGGCGGCGGCGGCGACATCGGCTCCGACGTATCGAGCATCGGAAGGGGCGGTCCGCCGTCAGGCACGCGCTCGAATGCGCCGATTGCCGTTTCCTCGAGGCCGGCCATCGGGGCAACCGGCGCCGCGGGTGCGGTGAACTCGGAGGGTTGGAGGTCCACGCCGAGATCGTGCGCGCGGTCCAGCGGCCCGGAAGGCGGCGTGAACTCGACCGACTCCAGCCCTTCGGCGCGCTCGACGGGAAGCTCGGCCTGCGGCGCCACTGGCTGGATGGGCACTGTCGCCGGCATCTCCGTCGACACGTCGCCCACGATGTCGAGGTCGATCGGCTCGGGAAGCGGCGGGGGCGCGTGCGGGATGGCAGGCGGGGCGTGCGGGATCGCCGGGGGAGCCTGGGGAATCGCCGGTGGAGCGAATCGCTGCTCCTCGGGCGACGCATGCGTCTGCAGGTCCGCCGGAGCATGCTCAGCCGCCGGCGCGGCGCTCAACCCGTCCAGCGAGGCGATGAGTGCCTGGATCTCGTCGTTGCGTGGATCGGCCTCGAGGACGCGGTCGTACCATTTACGTGCCGAGTCGAGGTCACCCTGCCCCTTGGCGATGTCGCCGAGGTGCCGCAGCGCGATCAGGTTCTCCGGGTCGAGGGTGAGCGCCGTCTCGAACACCGTGCGCGACTCGTCGAACCGCGCGGCCTCGAAGAGCGCCTGGCCGTATACGATGTGCCCGCTCATGTGCCCGGGCTGCTGCGGGAGAAACTCCTCGCAGATCATGATGGCCTGCTCGATGTCGCCCGCCTTCCGGAACTCGTTGGCGAGGGGGGCGAAATACCGCCGCGGATTCTCGTCGAATTTCTTTTTGAGCTCGTCGATGCGGGCGGTACTGGCCATCAAAGCCTCGGAGGCGGCGCGCAGGCAGGGGTGGGATGAAGCGGAATAAGATACGGTACAGTAGGGACAAGTCAATCAGAAGTGCCACCGTCACTTGATTTTAGCCCTTGTCGCCCGATAGCTTTTTCTGCTCTCCCCCTCCCGTTTTCCAGCTGCTCCAAGGAGTCCTGCTCGTGCTCCAAACCATGCGGAGCTCCGCCAAGTTCGTGTTCTGGATCCTCGCGATCGCGTTC
>DASSIC010000451.1:0-5766 GCA_035692325.1 Gemmatimonadaceae bacterium
TCGCGCGCGCAGCGAGCGCGGTCATCCGCCCGAGCTGACCGCCGCCCAGGATGCCGAGCGTGGCGGGCGGCAGGATGGGCACCGTCAGCGCGCGTCCGCCGAAAGGTCCGTATCGCGCATGACGTCGGCGGTGCGCGCGGCGCGCCAGGCGCGCAGACGCTCACGCACCTCGGGATGCCGCGCGGCAACGATGGACGCCGCGAGGAGCGCCGCGTTGGCGGCGCCCGGCTCGCCGATGGCCAGCGTGCCGACGGGTACCCCCTTGGGCATCTGCACGATGGCGAGCAGCGCGTCCACCCCATTGAGCATCGTGGCGGGGATCGGGACGCCGAGGACCGGCAGCACCGTCTTGGCGGCGACCATGCCCGGCAGGTGCGCGGCCCCGCCCGCGGCGGCGATGATCACCTCCAGGCCTCGCTGCTCGGCACTCTCGGCGTACTCGAACATCCAGTCGGGCGTGCGATGGGCGGAGACGACGCGCACTTCGTGCGGGATCTCGAGCGCGGTGAGCAGCTCCGCCGCGTGCGCCATGACGCGGAGGTCGCTGCGGCTGCCCATGATGACACCCACCCAGGGGGCAGGGGCGGATCGGGCGGGCGGAGCGGCTCGGGTGGCCATGTGCGGACGGGCGAGAGTCGGAGGTGGACCGGCGGGGCGAAAGATACTCGTCGTCGCGCTGCATGTCACAGCGCCTGCGTCCGATACTTCTGAGGTGCGACATCGTCTAATAGCCGGTGCGGATGCGCACCACCTCATCGGGGGCGACGCGGCCCGCGAACACGGCCTCCCTTCCCGACGAATGCATTCGCCCAATCGCCGGCCCTGCGCCGCCGTCTTCCGCGTGCTCCTGTGCGCGGCACCCCTGCTCGCCGTCGCCTGCTCGAAGAAGGGCGCCGCCGCCGGCAACGAGATCGGCATCGCCGTGGCGCTCAACCCGCAGCGCGCGGGAATGCAGTCGATCTACAACGGCGTTCAGCTCGCGGTGAACGAGTTGAACAAGCAGTATGGTGGCCAGCTCGGCTCGGCCCGTTTGGTCATGCTCAAGGGCGCGCCCGACGTCTCGGATCCGGTGCGCATCGCGGATGCCTTTCGCGAGGATCCGCGTGTGGTGGGCGTGGTCGGCCACCCCGAGAGCGGTACGACGCTCGCGGCGATCGACGAATACGCCGACACCAAGAACGACGGCGCCAACGGCGTCGTGGCCATCTCGCCGACCGGTACGAGTCCGGCGTTGACCGGCGCGAGCAAGTGGTTGTTCCGCGTGTGTCCCAGCGACGTGCAGTCGAGCCGTGCCGTTGCGCGTTATCTGCTGGACTCGCTGCATGCGCGCCGCGCGAGCGTGATCTACCGCAACGATTCCTACGGAAAGGATTGGGCGAAGTCGTTCGGCGAGACGTACCGCGCCGGCAACGGCGTCGTCGTCCAGCGCGATCCCTATCTGCAGGGCGCGACCGCGTGGGATGCGTATGCGGGCTACCTCAAGCAACTGAAGCCCGACGTGCTGCTCTTTCCGGGGAGCCAGGAGGATGCGCTCGAGGCGCTCCGCGCCATGCGCGCGGCCGGCGTGACGACGCCGCTCATCGGTGGTGACGCGACCTCGGGGCTCGAGGCGAACGCCGCCGAGTTTCCGGACGTCCGCTACACGGCCTTCTTCCTCGCGCGGCGTGCCACGTCGCCGGAAGCGAAGTCGTTCATTGCCGCATACACGGCGGCGTTCAAGGAAGAGCCGGATCAGCGTGCCGCCCTCGCCTACGACGCGGCGATGCTGATCGGACACGCCGCGGTGGAAGTCGGCGCCGACCGGGCCAAGATCCGTGACTACGTGGAATCCATCGGACGCGAGCGGCCAGCGATGGCCGGCGTCGCCGGCCCAGTGGCGTTCGACGTCAACCACGATGCGGTGAACAAGCCCGTCGTCATCGCACGGGTGGGCCGATGAGCATGCTCCGCACGATTCGCGCACGGCTGTGGGTGGGCTTCGGGATCACCGTCGTGCTGATCCTTGGCGCTGGTGTGCTGGCGGGCATCGCGCTGCAGCGCGCGGGCCGGCGCAGCGAAGCGATCGTTGGCGAGATGCGCCAGGAGCAGGAGAGCGTGCAGCAGGTGGCGTATCGACTGCTGCAGGAAGTCGCGGCTGGCATGCGCTACCTGAACACGAGCGCCGAAAGCGACGGGACACGCTACGCCGCGCTGGCCGACGAGGCGGATCTGATCCGCCGCAACACGGTGAAGCTGCCCGCGCTGTCGAGCGTGGAGCGCCAGAAGCTCGAGGAGCTGGGCACGCTGCAGGGGACCGTGGAAGTGGGGATCGGTCTCGCGCACGCGTACCGCGCGATCGGCAAGCCGGCCGACGCCGCCGCGGTGCTGGCGAAGAACAGCGCCGCGCTCGACCAGGTGGATCGCGCGCTCGAGAGCCTGCGCGCCGAGGGGCAGCGGCGGATGGCCGAGCGCCAGAACGACGCCGCGCACACGCTGCGGCAGAACGAAAGCCTGCTGGGACTCGTGATCGTGCTGGCGATGGCGGTCGGCATCCTGTCGAGCATCTCGACGTCGCGCGCCGTCACGCGGCCGCTGGCCGCGCTGACGCGCGACATGGAGGCCATCGGTCACGGCGACCTGCGGCGGAGCGACGTGCGACGCGAGGCACTCGGCGCGGCGGAATACGAGACGCTCGCGACGGCGTTCGATCAAGCGCGTGAACGGCTGCGCGGGCTCCTCTCCGAGATGCAGCGGCAATCGGACGAAGTGGCCGCGGCGGCGGCGGAGCTGGCGGCGTCGGCGAGTGGTGCGTCGGAGAGCACGCAGCACGTCGCCGCCGCCGTCACGGAGATGGCGCATGGCGCCGGCCTTCAGCTGGACGTGCTGAATGGCGCCGGCAGCGCGGTGGAGCAGCTGGCCGCGTCGGGGCGCACGATCAAGGACGCGCTCGCGGAGAGTCAGGCGCGCGGCCGAGAGATCCGCACGTCGGCGAATTCCACGGCCCAGGAGATCGGGCATGCAGTTGACAGCCTGCTCGCGGCGCGCGAGGTGTTCGACCGCAGCGTGAAGGAGATCGGCCTGCTGCGGGAGAGCCTCGGCGTGATCGACGAGTTCGCGACGACGATCTCGGAGATCGCGTCGCAGACGAACCTGCTCGCACTCAACGCGGCCATCGAGGCGGCGCGTGCGGGCGACGCGGGCCGCGGCTTCGCCGTGGTGGCCGAAGAGGTGCGCAAGCTGGCCGAGGAGAGCGGGCGCGCGGCGAACCAGGTGACGACGAATGTGGGCCGGATCCGCGAGGGGGTCATGGGGACGTCGCGCGCGGTGGAAAGTGGGACCACACAGATGCGCGACGTGACGAAGATCGCGGATGCAGCGCGCCAGGCGTTGGCGCACATCCAGGCCGCCGTCGAGCGGGTGGAGGAAGCGTCGGCCCGTGTCGGCGATGCCGTGGGCGGCAACGCGACGGCGATCGGCTGTGTGGAGGAGGCGATCGCGAAGGCTGGCGACACGGCGCAGAACCATGCGGCGTCGGCGCAGGAGGTGGCTGCGGCCACCGAGGAGACGTCGGCGTCGGTGGAGGAGCTGGAGGCCACCTCCAACATGCTCAACGACTCGGCGCGCCGCGTGCGCGAGCGCGTGCTGGAGTTCCGACTGGAATAGACGCAATACGGCGTTCGGCAAACGAAGACGGCCGCCCTCGGGCGGCCGTCTTCGCGTTCCTGGGTGGTTCGACTATCGCGTGAACACGTACGTGAAACTGTTGTCCGAGAGCGTCAGCGCCGTCTCGCTGGCCGTACCGATGTACAGCAGCCCCTGCGTCGTCCGGAAGTTCAGCTGGTTGCCGGCGCGCGTCCAGAAACCGCTCAGCGGCAGCGATTCGTTGGTCGTCGCGGCGGTTCCGACAGTCTGGCGATAGCTGACCGTCTCGCTCCAATCGCCCGTGCTGGTGAGTACCAGCACGTCGCTGTCGATGACGATCGTCGTATCGTGGGACACGAGCGTGAAGGGCAGGGGGTTGCCGCTCATCGTCTGCAGGGAATAGGTGCCCGAGATGTCACCGACGAGCGGTCCGGTGGCGGTGTCGAGTCCGCACGCGGCGGCGCCGACCAGCAAGACGAGGGCTCTGAGCTTGCGCATGGTGGGTCCGATGACGGGATGCCTTCAACGTGATGCGAGGCGTGTGCCGGCTCGCGATACCTCGAGTCTGCACCTTGGCGAACCTTCCGTGGGTGATGGAAGTCACCGCGACGGCGTCATTCGGAGAAAAAAACCGGCCCGCCACTGCTGCGGCGGACCGGCGATTCGAACGAGCTCCCCAGGTAGGACTTGAACCTACGACCCTCCGATTAACAGTCGGATGCTCTGACCAACTGAGCTACTGGGGAATGATGTGGTACAGACATCCAAATTTAGTCCCGCGGGGGGTGAAGTCAACCGCGGGAGGTGCGTCTACGAGGCCTTGGCCCGCTTGCGCGCCGGCGCGGAAGCGATGTTCGGCTTCCCCGTGTGCGCCGCGCGGCGCGTCCCCGAGGGCTGGTTCCAATCCGGCAGCACGGTGCGCAGCCATTCGCCGGTGTGCGAGCCAGCGATCGCGGCCACTTCCTCCGGGCGTCCTATCGCCACGATCTCGCCGCCGCCCGCTCCCGCTTCGGGGCCGAGGTCGATCACCCAGTCGGCGAGCTTGATGACGTCGAGGTTGTGCTCGATCAGCACGAGCGTGTGGCCGGCGTCGACGAGCCGATCGAACACCGTGGCCAGCTTGCGGATGTCCTCGAGGTGCAGCCCGGTCGTGGGCTCGTCCATGATGTACAGCTTGCGTCCCGCCTTCTTCGCGCCGAGCGCAAGTTCACGCGCAACCTTGAGCCGCTGGGCCTCGCCGCCGGAGAGGGTGGTGGCGGGTTGGCCGAGCCGGAGGTAGCCGAGTCCCACCTGCTGGAGCTGCCAGAGCGCCTGCCCGAGCTTCTCCTCGTAGGGGAAGAAGCGGATCGCCTGGTCCACCGTCAGCTCGAGGACGTCGGTGATGCTCTTGCCGAAGTACTTCACGTCGAGCACCTCCGGCTTGAACCGGCGGCCAGCGCAATCGTCGCACGGCACGAACACGTCCGCCATGAAGACCATCTCGACCTCGAGATAACCCGCGCCCTCGCACGTCTCGCAGCGACCGCCGGGCACGTTGAAGCTGAAGGTCCCGGTGGTGTAGCCGCGCTGCCGCGCCGTGGGCAGCGACGCGAAGATGCGGCGCACTTCGTCGAACGCCTTCACGTACGTCACCGGATTCGAGCGCGGCGACTTGCCGATCGGGCTCTGATCCACCAGCACTACGTCGTCGAGCGCCTCGTAGCCGGCGATGGTGTCGAACGCGCCGACGCGCTCGCCGAGATGCTGCTTCGCCGAATGCTCGCCGGTGAGCTTGGTCTCGAGGGCGCGCATCAGGACGTCGTGAATGAGCGTGCTCTTGCCGCTGCCCGACACGCCGGTGACCGCGGTGACGGCGCCAAGCGGGATGCGGATGTCGACGCCCTTGAGGTTGTGCTCGCGCGCGCCGGTGAGGGTGAGCCATTGCGGACCGAGACGGCGGCGGGCCGACGGCACGGGGATCTCGCGCTCGCCGGTGATGTACTGGCCGGTGAGCGGACTCTCGCTCACGCGCGACATCGGGCCGGCGAAGACGAGCTCACCACCCTTCTCGCCGCTCTGCGGCCCGAGCTCCACCATGTAGTCGGCGGCCTTGATCGCATCGAGATCGTGCTCCACGACGAGCACCGTATTGCCCCCGTCGCGCAG
>DASSIC010000452.1:0-3088 GCA_035692325.1 Gemmatimonadaceae bacterium
CAGGGCATTGCCGCTGCTCACGGCCACGGCGAGGGTATCGGAGGTGATGCGCCACACGGTGCCCGTGAAGGGCGGCGCGTCTGGCGACGTCTGCAGCCGCACCCGCGTGCCCACCGGCAGATTCAGGCGGTCGCTCTGTGCGCGCAGGCCAGCCGGCATCGTCACGGCCGACAAGAGGATCAGCAGCGCAATCCACCGCTCGCGATGACCCGGTGCGCGGCTCACGGCATTGCCGCCGGCAGCGGGACGGACCGCCAGCGCTCTGGCGCGACGAGGGCGCCGACGATGGCGCCCGAGAGCAGACCGAGGATTCCGCCAGCCGCGAAACCCGCGGCGGCACCGAGACCGGTCGGGTCGTCGCGCCCTCCGCTCGCCCCGCCGAGCGCTCCGCCGACGAGACCGCCGAGCAGTGCGCCGCTGAGCGACCACCCAGCTCGGTTGCGGCCGCGACTCACTTCAAGGGACGTCAGTCGCGCTGTGGGAAGTTGGAGCGACGTGCCGCCCGACGCGCTGATGGTGAGCGTATCCGTGTTTACACGGAGCACGCTCCCCGTCAGCGACCGGCCACTGTCCGTCGCGACGCGCACGCGCGATCCTGCGGCGAGCGGTTCCCGTGCGACTTGCGCGTGCAATGATGGCGCGCACGCGAGCGCGACGGCGAGCGCAAGGCCGTGCGCGGGTGATGCATGTTGTCGGAAATTCATGGCACCAAGATGCACGCGGCGCGGAAACGCGCCACTACCGCAGTGCCACCATCCGGAATGGCGTGATCCCCACCGAACGCAGCAGCGCGGCGTATCTGGGGCTGGTGCGCAGCGCGTCGAACACCGGCGACGTCGCGGATTCGGTAGCGAAGAAGGGATCGCGCGCCCGCGCCGCGCGCTCCAGGCGCTGCAGCGCTTCATTCGTGTCCCCAAGCGAAAGGGCGATGCGCGCGAGCGCGACGTCCGTGCCCGGCACGGTGGGCATGGACTCGATGCGCGCCCGCATGCGCTGCGCGGCGTCGACGTTGCCCGAGGCGCCGTACGCGAAGCCGAGCAGCCCGAGCACGGTGCGCGACGACGGATCGATCTGCACCGCCGCTTCCAGCGGCGCCACCGCGGCGGCGGGCTGCCGTGCATACAGGCGCGTGGCACCGAGCATGAAGCGCGTGACGATCAGCGCCGAATCGTACGACACCGCGCGCTCCGCCGTCGCGATTGCCTCGGCGCTTCGGCCGGACAGTCCGAGAGCAAGCGCGAGCGAACCTGCGATGACCGGCGACGACGGATCGAGCTGGGCCGCGCGTTCGAGCGAGCGCGTGGCCTCGGGGTAGCGACCGGTGACGACGAACAGCTCGCCCAGCCACTGGTGTGCCGGCGCGTACGACGGGTTGAGTGCGATGGCGCGCCGGAAGTCCCGTTCGGCCTCGGACCACCGCCAGGTGCGGCCGTGCAGTACGCCACGCGACGCGTAGGCCTCGGCGAGCGTGCTGTCGAGCGCGATGGCGCGATCCGCGCTGCGCAGCGCGGAGGCGAGCGACGGCTCCGCGGCGGCGTCGGTATACAGCGGCAGCAGGCCAAGAGCATCGGCCAGCCCGCTGTGCGCCATCGCCAGAGAGGGATCCTTCTCGATCGCCTGCTCGAAATAGGTGATCGCCTTCTTCACCGATGCCCCGCTGCGACGCCCGAGCTGGAACCGTCCGCGGAGGTAGAGATCGTATGCCTTGCCCTCGGCGTCGCTCGAGGGCGTGGGCGCCGCCGCGGCGTTCGCGTCGGCGACCTCGGTGCCGATCGTGCTGCCGACCGCACCGGTGATCTCGCGTGCGATCTCCTCCTGCACCGTGAGCATGTCGGTGGCGTCGCGCTCGTACATGTCCGACCAGTGCATGATGCCGTCGCTCACGCCGACGAGCCGTGCCGTGACGCGGAGCCGCTTGCCGTCGCGCTGCACCGTTCCCTCCAACTGCTGCGCGACGTTGAGCGCCTTTCCGACCTCGTTCGGCGACTTGCCGGACTTGAGCATCGCCGCCGCTCGACTGGGGGAGACGACACGAACGCCGGGCACGCGCGCCAGCGCGGCCGCGAGCTCGTTGGTGATCCCGTCCGCGAGGTAGGCGTTGCCGGAATCGGCACCGATGCTCACGAGCGGCAGCACGACGACGGACGCGGGAGACGGGGCAGCGACAGCGGCGGGAGCCAGCGCGATCGACTCCGAAGGATGGCGCAGCGCGACGGCGGCGCTCGCGATGCCGACCGCCGCGACGAGCAGTGCCGCGGCGGCGAGTCGCCAACCGTGCAGCATGCGGCGCATCCCGCGCGGCGCCGGAGGTGCGTGATATACGCCGCTCACCATCGCCGGATCGTCGAGCGCGCCGAGCAGCTCTTCCGCACTCTGCGGCCGGTCGGCGGGATCGCGCGCGAGGCAGCGCATCACCAGATCGGAGAGTGCGGATGGCACGTCGGCGCGCACCATGTCGAGCCGCGGCGGATCCTCCGACATGCGGGCGGTGAGCAGCGCCCGCGGCGCGAGCCCGGCGAAGGGCGCGGCGCCGGTGAGCATCTCGTACGCCGTGATGCCCAGCGCATAGATGTCGGCGCGGTGATCGACGTCGGGATCGGCCGCCGCCTGCTCGGGCGCCATGTACAGCGGCGTGCCGAGCGACGTGCCCGCGCTGGTGAGCGTGCCGCCGTGCGCGCCGCTGCGGCGCGCTGACGTGATGGCCTTCGCCACGCCGAAGTCGGTGACGGTCGCGGCTCCGCCGGCGAGGAGGATGTTATGCGGCTTGATGTCGCGGTGCACGACGCCGCGCGCGTGCGCGTAGGTGAGCGCGCGCGCGACGTCCTTCAGGATCGAGACGGCGCGTCGCACCGACACGGGCCCGGAGCGCGCGATGCAGTCGGCCAGGCTCTCGCCCTCGACGAAGGGCATGACGAAGAAGGGCAACCCCCCGGCATCGCCGGCACTCAGGACTCCCACGATGTGCGGGTGCTGCAGCCCCGCCGACAGGAGGATCTCGCGCTTGAACCGCTCCACCGAGACGGATGCCGCGAGGTGCTCCGGCAGCACCTTCACCGCGACGCGACGCTCGAGCGCCCTCTCCAGCGCG
>DASSIC010000453.1:0-4502 GCA_035692325.1 Gemmatimonadaceae bacterium
CGCCCCCGATCACCCCTGCCCATCGACGCCAGTCCGCATCCCGCAACTCCTGGAAGAGCACCACCCCCCAGAAGATTCCCAGCAGGCTGTTGCTGTTCCAGAGCGGAAACGCGATGGTGAGCCCGACGTCGCGGATCGCGAAGATCGTGAGCGTGTTCGCCACCGCCCACAGCGCACCGGCCAGCACCGACCATACGATGAGGTGCGGCGCCTCGCGGAAGTCAGCGCGCAGGTACGACGTCCCCTGAATGAGCGCCGGCAGGCTCCAGCGGGCGAGGAAGACACCGAACACCATGGCCAGCGACACGACCACCGGCGACAGCCCGATCGTCACGAGCTTCGTCGGTGCCTCGGCTGCACCGAGCCACACCCCCGCCGAGAGGCCGCACACGATGCCCAGTGCCTGGAGCCGGCGCAGCCGCGGCGCATCGGGATGCTCGGCGGGCCTCGGGCGCGACGCGCCGGCGCTCACCTGATCCACCAGAGCACCAGCAGCCCGCCCGCAAGCACGATCACGGGAATCCAGAACTGTACGTCCCTGAGGACGGAGCCGACTCGGGCTCGCTGAGCATCGTCGCGGGCGGTCATGGGCGCCAATACTCTCACCGTGCGGCGAGTGGCGCAACGTCCTCGGCGTCCGTATGTTCGCGCCCATGACGACCGAGAGCTACGACGCGATCGTGGTGGGCTCCGGAATCTCCGGCGGCTGGGCGGCCAAGGAGCTCACCGAGAAGGGGCTGCGCGTGCTCCTCCTCGAGCGGGGAAAGAACATCGAGCACGTGAAGGACTACGTGAACGCCACGAAGCCCCCGTGGGCGTATCCGCACCGCGGCGGGCGCACGAAGGCGATGGAGCGCCGCTACCCGGTGCTCAAGCGCGACTTCCCGCTCAACGAGAAGAATCTCGACTGGTGGGCGTCGGACGAAGACTCGCCGTACACCGAGGTGAAGCGCTTCGACTGGTACCGCGGCTATCACGTCGGCGGACGCTCGCTCATGTGGGGCCGCTGCAGCTTTCGCTGGAGCGACTACGACTTCGAGGCGAACGCGAAGGACGGCATCGCCACCGACTGGCCGATCCGCTACGCCGAGATCGCGCCCTGGTACAGCCACGCCGAGCGCTTCGCGGGGATCGCCGGCTCGCGCGAGGGATTGCCGCAGCTGCCGGACGGCGAGTTCCAACCCGCGATGGCGCTGAACTGCGCCGAGTCGCTGTTCAAGGAACGGCTCGAGAAGCTGTACGACGGCCGGCGACGCCTGATCTCGAGCCGCACCGCGAACCTCACACGGGCGCTCACGGGACGCAGCGCCTGCCAGTACCGCGATGCCTGCTGGCTCGGCTGTCCGTACGGTGCGTACTTCAGCACGCAGTCGTCCACGCTGCCCGCCGCGATGAAGACGGGGCGACTCACGATGAAGGTGTTCGCGATCGCGAACGAAGTGCTCTACGACAAGGACACCAAGCGCGCCACCGGCGTGCGCGTGCTCGACGCGATCACCAACCAGACCACCGACTACTCGGCGAAGATCATCTTCCTCTGCGCGTCCACGCTCAACTCCACCTGGCTGCTCCTGCGCTCCGCCACGGACGTGTGGCCCGGTGGACTCGGCAGCAGCTCGGGCGAGCTGGGGCACAACCTCATGGACCACCACTTCCGTGTCGGCGCCGAGGGCCGCATGGAGGGGCTGGACGACAAGGACGTCTTCGGACGGCGGCCGAATCCCTCGTACGTCCCGCGCTATCGCAACCTGTTCGGCGACAAGCGACCGTACCTGCGCGGCTTCGGCTACGAAGGGGGCGCGGGCCGCGAGAGCTGGTCGCGCGCCGTGGCCGAGCTCGGGATCGGCGGGGAGTTCAAGGACTCGATCGCCGAGCCGGGCCAGTGGTCCATCGGCGGCACGGCGTTCGGCGAGATGCTGCCGAACCACGACAACAAGGTGACGCTCGACGAGGCGAAGAAGGACAAGTGGGGCCTTCCCGTGCTCAAGATCGACTGCGCCACCGGCGAGAACGAGCGCCTGATGCGTCAGGACATGATGGCGGACATGGCCGAGATGCTCACCGCCGCCGGCGTGAAGCACGTGCGCACCTTCGACGAAGGCTACTTCCCCGGCATGGGCATCCACGAGATGGGGACGGCACGCATGGGGCGGGATCCCAGGTCGTCGGTGCTGAACGCGCACAACCAGGTGTGGGACGCGCCGAACGTCTTCGTCACCGACGGCTCGTGCATGGCGTCCACCGCCTGCCAGAATCCGTCCCTCACCTACATGGCGCTCACCGCGCGCGCCGCCGACTTCGCGGTGCGCGAGCTGAATCGTCGCAACCTGTGAGTGACGTCGCCGAGCGCTCGGCTATTCGCTCGGCGACAACGTGATGAGGTGCACCTCGGCGCCGCACAGCACGCGGACCGGGACAGTGCTGCACCCCACGCCACGACTCACGATCAACGCGCGGCGATCGCCTTCGCCGACGCGGTAGCTGCCGCCGGGATAGCTCCGCGACAGCTCGCCGTGCGGCAGGTACGGAATCGCGCCGCCCGGCATCACGATCTGACCGCCGTGCGTGTGGCCGCAGAGCGCGAGATCGAACCCCTCGTCGCCGGCGGCGAGCAGGCCGTCCGGCGCGTGCATCAGCAGGACGCGAACGCCATCCACCCCCGCGAGCAGCTCGCCATTCGGCGCGCCGCGAATGGGATCATCGAAGCCGATGATCGTCACGTCGTCGTGCGGCGCCGGCAAGCGCAGCGTCTCGTTCACGAGCATGCGGACGCCGGCCTGGCGAAGCGCCGCCGCCACCACGGGCCGGTTCGCGCGGAGATCGTGATTGCCGAACACGCCGAACTTGCCGAGGGGCGCGCGGATCGCCGCCAGCAGCGGCGCCAGCGCGTGGATGTCGTCGGCGCGGACGCTCACGAAGTCACCGCCGAGGAGCAGGACGTCGGGCTCGAGCGCTTCGATGGCGTCGCACGCGGCGCGCAGGACCCGCTCGTCCGTCGTCGCGCCAACGTGAAAGTCGGAAGCGAAGGCGATTCTCAGCACCTTCGCACCAGTCGCGCGCTGCACGACGATGGATTCGCGCGCCACGGCGATCGGGCGAGCCGACTGCAGGCCCAGCGCCCACGCGGCGCGCGCTGCCCAGCGCGTGGGACGGAACACGCGGTCCAGCACCATCTCGATCTTGCGGCGCGCGCGATCGTCGCGGCGATCCGCGGTGGGATCGCGACGTTCCTGCTCCAGCGCGTCGGGATGCGTGGTGCGGCGCCGTCTGGTCATCAGCGACGCGTTTCTGCCGTCAGTTGCACATGCAGATCCGTATTCTCCTGTCTTTCTGTTGCTGTCGAACAGAATGGTGGGAAAGAGCGGAACCAACGGAACGGACGGATACTTCAGATTTCTTATCCGATCTTTCCGGTGTTTCCGCCGTTTCCGTGCATTCCGTCGCCGAGCCGCGAAGGACTAGCTGCCCGCCGGCTCCCGGCCGAGCGCCTCCTCGAGAGCGGCCAAGCGCCGGCGCAGCTCCTCGTTCTCGCGACGGATCGTCGCGATCTCCTGCGTCGCAACGACAGGGGCGGCGACGGCCGGCGTCGGTTCCATCGTCGGCAGCGTCACCGAACGCTTCGGCCAGAAGGTCTTCAGCACCGCAAAGGCGAACAGCAGCAGCAGCGCGAGCTGCGACAGCACGCCCTGCCAGCTCGGATACAGGCCGAGCGCCTCCACGTGCGGGAAGCCGCGAATGGCGGAGAGCGGTATGATGTTCCCCTCCTGGAGCTCGCGAATCCCCTTCCCCGTGAAGACGAACGCCATGTAGTACAGCAGCACGCTCGTCACGGAGAAGAAGGGACGGAGCGGGATGCGCACGCCGAACCGATAGAACAGCGTGAAGATCACGGCGAGCGCGACGCCCCCGGCGGCGATGCCCAGCGAGAGCGGCAGTGCGACGTTCGGTCCTTCGTTGAACAGCGCCTGGTAGAACAGCGCCGTCTCGGCGCCCTCGCGATACACGGCGAGGAAGGCGACGAAGGCGAGGGCGCGGCCGCCGCCATGATCCAGCGCCGTGGTGACCTTCTCGCGGATGAACTGCTGCCACTTGGCGGCTTCCACCTTGGAGATGAGCCAGTAGCTCACGGAGAAGAGCACCGCGACCGCGAGCAGCAGCGTCGCCCCCTCGATGAACTCGCGGCTCGCGGGCATCGCCGCGAGCAGCGTCTTGAGCACGATCGCCGTCAGCGCGCTCGCCACCACCGCGAGCGCGACGCCCGTCCAGATGCTGCGCAGCCGCTCGCGATGCCCGGTCTTGATCAGGAAGGCGACGACGGCGCCGATCACCAGGATCGCCTCGAAGCCCTCACGCACGATGATCAGGAACGATTGCCAGAACGCCTCGCTCCCGCTGCCGGCGGGCGCCGTGAGCGCCACCACTTCCGGCAGCGTCGCCTCGATCGCGTCGCGCGACCGCTCCGCGGCGCGCACGTCGTTCGACCGCACCGCCACCTTGAACTC
>DASSIC010000454.1:0-3524 GCA_035692325.1 Gemmatimonadaceae bacterium
ATGGAGCGCGTGCCACACGACGACGGCGCGTACACCGCCCGGTGGTCGCCACCCGAGCGCGGTACCTACGCGCTGTCGGCGTCGGCGCGCATGGGACGCGATACACTGCGATCGATCGGCGGCGCGCTGCTCGCCGACGACCAGGGCGCCGACGTGGAGCAGGCCGAGCTTCGCGCGCCGCTGCTGCGGCGCATCGCCGACGAGACGGGCGGGCGCTACTACCCGCTCGCCGACGCGAATCGCCTGGTGGACGACGTGACGTACACGGAGAGCGGCGTCACCCAGCGCGATGCGCGCGATCTCTGGGACGCACCCGCCGTCTTCCTCGCGCTCGTGCTGCTGCTGGGGGCCGAATGGTCGTGGCGCCGGTATCGGGGGCTCGCATGAAGGTGCGTCAGGCGCTCCTCGCTCTCGCCGCAACCTCCTGCCTTTGCGCGCCGGCTCCGGCGCGCGCGCAGCGCGTGCACCTGCTCATCGTGAACGGGCTCTCCGGCGAGCCGCGCTTCCGCGCCCGGTTCACTCGCACGGCCGCGATGCTCGCCGACACGGCGCGGACCCGCTGGGGTGTTGCCGACTCGAGCGTCATCGTGCTCACCGAGGACGGCGGCGGCGTCCGCGGCGCACGGCGCTCCACGCGCGACGAGATCGCGCAGGCGTTCGCTCGGCTATCCCACCGCGCCGCGCCTGGTGACGTGCTGCTGGTGCTGCTCGACGGTCATGGATCCGGCGAGGGCGCCGGCTCGCGCGTCGGGTTGCCGGGTCCCGACGCCACGGCCGCCGACTTCGCCGGCTGGCTCGCTCCCTTTTCGCGGCAGCGCGTCGTGTTCGTGGACGCGGCGAGCGGCAGCGGCGACTTCGTCGACGTCCTGACGCGGCCGGGTCGTGTCGTGATCACCGCGACCCGTACCGCGATCGAGCGCAACGAGACCAGCTTCGCCGCGCCATTCGTGCAGGGTTTGACCGGCGGCGCAGCGGACGCCGACAAGGACGGCCGCGTGTCGGTGTTCGAGGCGTTCGCATTTGCGAAGAAGGAGGTGGAGCGCGCCTACGAAGCCGACAATCGCATGCTCACCGAGCATTCCGTGCTGAGCGACTCCGCGCTCGCCCGCTCCATTGCCTTCGGCGGCGTGGCGGCGAACGCCGATCCGCGAGTCGCTGCGCTGATGGCCGAACGTCAGGCGCTGGAATCGCAGGTCGCCGCCCTGCGTGCGCGCAAGGACTCGCTCGATCCGGCGACGTACGATCGTGAGCTCGAACGTCTGCTCGTGGCGATCGCCGAGAAGACGCGCGCGATCCGCGCGAGGGGGACGACGCCATGACGAGAACCCGCCGATTCATATCGATCGTGGCGCTGCTGGCTGGCACACCGGTCGTCGGGGCATGCGCGCAGTCCCCCGGCGCGCGCACGGCGGAGGTCGTGCTCGCCGAGCAGGAGTATCGTCACGGTGATCGACCGAACGCGGTGCGCCGAGCACTGGCCATCACGCGTGACTACGAGTCGGGCGGGACGCGCTGGTCGTCGGCCGATCGCGCGGCCGCGGGCCGGGCGTACCTGCTGCTGAGCGCCGGCAATGCCGCCGCGGTGCGCCAGGCGCTCGCCGCCTTCGACGCGGCCGCCGCCGCGGACTCCACGAACATGGATGCGCGCCTCCGCGCCGCAGAACTGCTGCTCGACAAGTACAACTTCCCGGACGCCAAGGCATCGTTCGAGGACGTTCTGCAACGGTCGCCCGGGAATGCGCGTGCGCTGCTCGGGCTCGCGCACATCGCGGCACAGGGGAGCGATTCGCGCGCGACGACACTCCTGCGACAGAGCCTCGTCGCCGACCCCACGCTCGTGGATGCGCAGCTCATGCTGGCCCGCACGCACCTCGAGGCGGAATCGTACGACTCGGCTTCGATCGCCGCGCGCCGTGCCATCGCGTCGGATTCAAGCTCCATCGCCGCCTGGGCGCTCCTCGGCGCGACCGCCTGGCTGTCTGGGGATTCCGCCGAATACTCGCGCGCCCTCGCCGCCGCGCGTCGGATCAACCCGCGCCCCTCCGACTTCTTCGCCGAGCTCGCCGAGGCAGCCGCACGCCAGCGTCGGTACGCGGATGGAGTGCGACTCGCCCGCGAAGCGCTGGCGCTCGACTCGAGCTCCACGCGCGCGCTCGGGCTCGTGGGGAGCAACGAGCTGCGCGCCGGCAACATGGAGGAGGGACGCGCGCGGCTCGAGCGCGCCTTCGCGATCGACCCGTTCAACCTCTGGCACAAGAACACGCTCGATCTGCTCGACCGGCTGCGCACCTTTCGCACGATCGAGCGGGGGCGCTTCCGTTTCGTCGCGCCCCCCGAGGAAGCGGAGCTGCTGGTGACGTATCTCTCTCCACTGCTCGAGGAGGCCTTCGATTCGCTCGCCGCGCGCTATCACTATCGGCCGCCGACCCCGGTGCGGCTCGAGCTGTACCGCCGCCACGCCGACTTCTCCGTGCGCACCGTCGGCCTCACCGGACTCGGCGCGCTCGGCGTGAGCTTCGGCTCCGTGCTGGCGATGGATGCGCCGTCGGCGCGCGAGCGCGGCGACTTCAACTGGGGGTCCACCGCGTGGCACGAGCTCACGCACGCCTTCACGCTCGGACTGTCGGAGAGTCGCGCGCCGCGCTGGTTGTCGGAGGGGCTCTCCGTGCTCGAGGAGCGGCGCGCGCGGCCAGGATGGGGCGCCGGCGCGTCGATGGAATTTCTCGCCGCCTATTCGGCAGGCCGGATACGGCCGCCGAGCCAGCTGAACGACGGCTTCGTGCGGCCGCGCTATCCGAGCGAGACGATCCTCAGCTACTACGACGCCTCGCTCGTGTGCGAGATGATCGAGTCGCAGTTCGGCGCCTCCGCGCTCGTGGAGATGCTGCGCGGGTATCGCGACGGCCTGTCGACGCCGCAGGTGTTCGCCCGCGTGCTCAAGACCACTCCCGAGCAGCTCGACACGCGATTCGACGCCTGGCTGCGCGCGCGATTCGCGACCCCTCTGCACGCCGTTCCCGCCGGCACCGGCGACGCCGGCCCGTTCGTCGATGCCATGCGGAGCGGGATCGCGCTACTCGACGCTGGCAAGAGTGATTCAGCGCGGACGACGCTGCTGCGCGCCCAGGCCATGTTCCCCGAGTACGCCGGCCCCAATGCGCCGGCGGAGTATCTCGCGCGCATCGCGCGCGAGCGCGGTGAGCTGCGCGCGGCGCTCGACCAGATCACTCGCGTCACGAGTCGGAGCGAGCGCGCCTGGGACGCCAACCTGCTGGAAGCGGATCTGCGCGAGGCGCTCGGCGATTCCGCGGGCGCGATGATCCCGCTGGAGCGATTGATCTGGATCTCTCCCTATGATGCGGCCATGCACGTTCGGCTCGCCGACCTGGCCACGCTTGCTGGTCGGCACGCCATCGCGATCCGTGAGCGGCGCGCCGTGCTCGCGCTCGATCCCTCCGATCCCCTGGAGGCACGCTATCAGCTCGCCCGTGCCCTCGCCGCGAGCGGGGACGTCGCCGGCGCGC
>DASSIC010000455.1:0-3551 GCA_035692325.1 Gemmatimonadaceae bacterium
ACGGCTCGCGAGTCGGGTGCGCGCCGCATCTACACGGTGCACGGCCCGGAACGCTTCGCCGATCGGCTACGTGCGCTCGGGCTTCCCGCCGAGCATCTCGGCGCACACCCTCAGGATCTGTGCGACGACGACGAGGGCAACCCGGCCGTCGAGACAGCGTCCGCGCCGGATCAGCACTCGCTGGACCTGCGATGAGCGAGGATGCGATGGACCGCACCGACAGCTTCGCCCGCTGGGTCGCTATGGCGGATCGGATACGCGCCACGACGAAGCGGCTGCAGAAGCTCGCCGTGCTGGAGGCGTATCTCCCTTCGCTCGACGATGCAGCGCTCCCGGCCGCCGCGCGCTTCTTGTCGGGAATCGTGTTTCCCCGGCACGACCAGCGCACGACGAAGGTAGGCGGCTCGATTCTCTGGTCGGCGCTGTCCGAGCTCACAGGTGCCAGCGAAGAGGCGCTCGCCGAGGCCTATACTCGGCACGGCGACTCCGGTGACATGGTGGGCGACGTGCTCGCCGGCCGACCGTCGCGCGGACAGACGCTCGAATGGGTGGCCGCGCGCTTCGCGTCGCTCGCCGCCGAGCGTGGCATCGGGATTCGCCGCTCCATCGTGCGCGACACGCTCGGCGCACTGGGACCGGACGAGGCACGCTACTTCGCCAAGCTGCTGGGTGGAGAGCTGCGCATCGGGCTCAAGGAAGCGCAGGTGGAGGAGGCGATCAGCCGCGCGTTCGGGCGCACGCTGAGCGCCGTGCGCCATGCGAATCTGCTGCGCGGTGACGTGGGAGAGGTCGCGGTCCTCGCCCGACATGACCTGCTGGACCAGGCGACGCTCGCGCTCTTTCATCCACTCGGCTTCATGCTCGCCCAGCCGCTTCCTACCGCCGGCGACATCGTCGCGACGATGCCGAGCCCCTTCGTGATCGAGGACAAGTACGACGGGATCCGCGCGCAGGCACACGTCGATGGCGACGAAGTGCGGCTGTATTCGCGGACGCTGGACGACATCACTCATGGCTATCCCGATGTCGTTGCGTCGTTGCGCGGACTGGGCCGAGGGTTGGTGCTGGACGGTGAGCTTCTGGCGGTCGATCCGGAGCAGCGGCGTCGTGCGCGGCCCTTCGCGGCGCTGCAGCGTCGGCTTGGTCGGAAGGATCCGACGCCCGAGGTGATGGCAGAAGTGCCGGCAGCGTTCGTGGGCTACGACATCCTGGCGTCGAGCTCCCTGTTAGTCATCGGGAGCGCGTGGCGCGAACGTCGCTCCATGCTTGAGTCGTTAAGATGGCGTGATGATGGGGCGTTTGTCGCGCCATATCGCCTTGCGAAGACCGAAGAAGAAGTAGAGACCGCATTCGACGCCGCACGGGCAGGCGGCAACGAAGGGCTCATCGTGAAGGATCCGAGCTCCTCGTACACGCCGGGCCGGCGAGGCAAGACCTGGATCAAGCTCAAGCGCGCTCTCGCGACGCTGGATGTGGTGGTCACTGGGGTGGAACGCGGGCATGGCCGGCGCAACGGCGTACTGTCCGACTACACCTTCGCCGTGCGCGCCTCCGAGTCCGACCCGACGCTGCTGAACGTCGGCAAGGCATATAACGGCTTGACCGATCTGGAGATCGCCGAGCTCACCGAGCGGTTCAGGGCCATCACCACCCAGCAGTTCGGTCGCTTCCACGCCGTGCGCCCCGAGGTCGTGCTCGAGGTGACGTTCGACATCGTGCAGAAGTCGGCGCGGCACAAGGCGGGCTACGCGCTGCGCTTTCCGCGCATCGTGCGCGTGCGCGACGACAAGCCTCCCGCGGAGATCGACACGCTGCAGCGGGTGCGCGAGCTGGCGGGCGACGCGTGAGCGGTCCCACGCGCGGGCCAGCGTCGCCAGCGGCGATGCGGCGCGCGATGAAGGTGCTGACGCCGGCCGTCCGCGACTGGGTCGCCGACACCTTCGGTGCGCTCACGCCTCCGCAGGCGGCGGCGATTCCGGCAATCCACGGCCGTGAGCACGTGCTTATCTCGGCCCCCACCGGGACCGGCAAGACGCTCGCCGCCTTTCTGGCCGTGCTCTCGGAGCTGGTCGCGGCGCACGAAGCGGGAACGCTGGGCGAGGGCATTCAGGCCGTGTACGTGTCGCCGCTGCGCGCGCTCGGCGCCGACGTGCAGCGCAACCTGGAGCGACCGCTCGCGGAAATCTGTGAGCGACTGGGCGTGGGTTGCGGGCGAGGCGAGGCGGCAGACGATGACGCGCCGATTCGTGTCGCGCAGCGGACGGGCGATACCACGGCCGCCGAACGGCGGCGCCTGATCAACCGTCCGCCACACGTCCTGGTCACGACGCCGGAGTCGCTGGCGATCCTGTTGTCGACGGCGTCGATGGTCCCGCACTTCGCGCAGGTGCGCTGGGTGATCGTCGACGAGGTGCACGCGCTCGCCGGGGGCAAGCGCGGCGTGCATCTGGCGCTCTCGCTCGAGCGTCTCGCCGCAGCGGCGACGAGCGATCCCGTTCGGGTGGGATTGTCGGCCACCGTCGCGCCGCTCGATGAGGTGGCGCAGTGGCTCTGCGGCGTCGGACGTACCCCGCGCGTCGTCGCGTGGCGCGCGCCGCGCGATGCCAGGTTCGTCGTACAGTCGGCGCTGGCCGGCGAGGTCGTGCCGAATCCGCAGCGCGTGCAGCGTGCCGTCACCCAGGCCGTGGCTGAGAGGGTCACGGCGGAGCGGACGACGCTCGTGTTCACGAACACGCGAGGCGCCACCGAGCGGCTCGCGCATCGACTGCGTGAGCGCTTCGCCGAGGACGACGTGGCGGCGCATCACTCGTCGCTCGCGCGCGAGGAGCGGCTCGCCGTCGAGGAGCGGCTGCGCGCCGGGGCGCTGCGTGTCGTCGTCACCTCCACGTCGCTCGAGCTTGGAATCGACATCGGCACGGTGGACGAGGTGATTCTCGTCGGCTCGCCGCGCGATGTCACGCGGGCGCTGCAGCGCATCGGCCGCTCGGGGCACCGTATCGATCGGCATCCGCGCGGGCGATTCATCGGCACCGGCGTCGACGACCTGATGGAATGTCTGGTGGTCAGCGACCGCTGTCGCGCCGGGGAGCTCGACCCGGTGCGGGTGCCGGTCGCGCCGCTGGATGTCCTGGCGCAGCAACTCGTCGGCATGGCGGCGGTCGCGCGGTGGCGCGACGACGACGCCTATGCGCTCGTGCGGCGCGCGGCGCCCTATGCCACACTCTCGCGCGAAGCGTTCGAGCAGGTGCTGGAGTATCTGTCCGACGCGAGCGAGGCGATGGAGGAGCGGCGCGTCTACGCGAAGCTGGTGCGGACGGACGGCGCGTTCGAGGCCCGCGGCCGGTCGGTGGCGACGATCTTCTACCAGAACGTCGGCACGATCGCCGGCGGCGCGTCGGTGCGGATCAAGACTCGCGGATCCAGCACGCCGATCGGCACGGTCGAGGAGGACTTCCTCGAGCAGCTCAAGCCCGGTGACCGCTTTCTGCTCGGCGGACGCGTGTGGGCGTTCATGTTCGCGCAGGGGATGACGGCGTTCGTCGCTCCGGCAA
>DASSIC010000456.1:0-2190 GCA_035692325.1 Gemmatimonadaceae bacterium
GTTCACGCCGTGCACCGGCGGTCATCGCGACGCGGCATCCGCGCCTTGGAGAGGCCAGCGCGTCGGTCCGGGTACTTCGTACCCGGTACCAGGTGCTTCACTGCGCGGTCGCGGCCCTCCGGCCCACTGTCGCGTAGTACACCGGCACGCCGAGCAGAATCACGCCCATCACCGCGAGCGTCGGCCAGCGGCTCGTCGGATCGAGGATGGCGTTGCCGAGCAGGAACAGCGTCGCGAGGATGAACAGTGCCGGCACGATCGGATACAGCGGCGCGCGGAAGGGCGGATCGTAGTCGGCGCGCTTGCGCAGCACGAAGATCGACGCGACGGCCAGCGCGTAGAACGGCACGATCGCCGTGACGAAGGTGTCGGCGAGCTGCTCGAAGGTCCGCAGCAGCACGAAGACCACCCCCAGCCCCGTGGTCAGCAGGATGGAGACGTACGGCGTGTGGTACTTCGGGTGCACCGCCGCGACCTTGCGGAAGAACAGGCCGTCGTCCGCCATCGCGAAGAAGATGCGCGGCGCCGTGAGCAGCGTGCCGTTGAGCGTGCCGAAGGTGGAGAGCATCACCGTCACGGCCACGAAGATCACGCCGGGCGCGCCGATCAGCCGTTGCGCCACGTCGGCCGCCACGAGGCGCGAGTGTCGGATCTCCTCCACCGAGAGCACGGCCATGTACGCCACGTTCGCCAGCAGATAGACGGCGATCACGGCGAGCGTGCCGATGATGATCGCGCGCGGCAGCGTGCGGCGCGGCTCCTTCACCTCGCCGGCGACGAAGCTCAGGTCCGCCCAGCCGTCGAACGCCCAGAGCACGCTCACGAGCGCCAGCCCGAACGCGGCGATGTGGAACGAGCCGTCGGGCACCGCCGGCGTGTAGTGGCCGCCCGTGCGCGGCAGGCCGATGGCCAGCGCAAGCACGATGATGAACGAGAGCCCGCCGTACTTGGCGAGCGTCGTCAGGTTCTGCACGAGCGAGCCCCACCGCACACCGACGTAGTTGAACGTCGCCGTGAGCACGATCGCGATCGCCGCCACGTAGTGCACGTACGTCGTGTACGGCTCGAGGCTCGGATCGTAGCCGAGCACACGCAGCAGATATTCGGCGAAGGTCGTGCTGATGGCGCCCAGCGAGGCCGCGCGGATGAGCGTCAGCTCGGCCCATCCGAACAGGAAGGCGGTGAGCCGCCCCCACCCTTCGCGAATGAAGACGTAGGCGCCTCCCGTCTCCGGAAAAGCGCCCGAGAGCTCGGCGAGGGTGAGTGCCCCGCACAGGGCGAACACCCCGCCGGCGACCCACACCGCCATGAGCGGCAAGGGCCCGGGCAGCTTGTCGGCGATTCCCGCCGGTGAGCGGAAGATGCCGGACCCGATCGTCGAGCCGATGAGGACGGCGACCGCGCTCCAGAGGCCGAGCTGTCGCTTGAGGGTCGGAGCACGATCGAGCCTGTCGGTGGAGGTCGCCGGCGCACGATCGGCGCTGCTGGTGGAAGTCGCCATGCGCGAATGGTACGACGCGGATCGGGGCACGGGGAGAGGAGTGCGGTCAGGGTTTGCCCGGTTGACCCCTGCTCCGCCGCTGACGAGCTTTCGATCTCGCCCATATATGGTTGTCCGCCCCACCGCTCCACATGCGACTCTCCTTCGCCGACGGATTGTTCTGGTCGTCCGTGGCGTGCTGTGCGTTCGCCCAGTTCTTCCTCCTCCGCTCGGTGGGTGGCAGTCGCCACGTGGCCGAGCCGCGGGCGAACCTGCCGCGCCTGCGCGGCGCCTTGGAGATGCTGTGGGCGGTCGTGCCGGCCGTCGCGCTGGCGGTGCTCCTCGTCTTCACCTGGCGCGCCATGCATCCGGCAACGGGCGCGGTGGGCGGCCCCGAACGCATCACTGAAACGCGATGACCTCGCTGCGTCGTTATACGTACGCCGCCTTCGGCGTCGCCTGCCTGCATCTGGTGTTCGGCGCCATCGTGCGGATCTCCGGATCCGGCATGGGCTGCGGCGACCACTGGCCCCGCTGCTACGGGCGCTGGTTTCCGCCGCTGAACCGGCCGGACCTGATCATCGAGGTCTCGCACCGCTACCTCGCGTCGATCCTCCTGATCGCGCTGATCGCGCTGTTCGGTGCCGCGTGGCGCCGCCGCGCGGAGCCCGGTGTGGGCGGGCGAGGAGGCGTCCTGCGCGCCGCCGCCC
>DASSIC010000457.1:0-4557 GCA_035692325.1 Gemmatimonadaceae bacterium
TTCCGTCAGCAGCGTCGGGCGCGCGATCCGCGGCCGCCGCTTGTCGAGCGCTTCGGTGAGGATGATGAGCATCCGCTGGCTGAGCACCTGCCCTTCGGGATCGCCGGGGGGCGCGGGATCCACCGACACCGAGTCGTACTCGCCGGCGCGCGCCACGCGAAGCGCGCGCGTCTCCGAGCTGCCCACGCCTGGTCCCGTGACGGTGTTGCCATCGCGAGCGACGGCCCGCATCTGAAGGACGTCGCCTGGCTTCAGCGCGAGCGAGTCGAGCGACAGCCGCGCCTCGAGCGTTCGCTCCGCCGCGCCACCGAGCTGCGTGCGGGCGAGGGTCGCGGTGCGGAATGTGAAGTTCTCCTCCTGCCCCGAGCTGACGATGATCTCGAAGGCGGCGTCGCGGAGCCCGATGTCGTCGCGCAGCTCGGCGCGCAGCACGAGCGCACCGCCAGCCGCGCGCACGACAGTGTCGCGCACCGGCGAGAGCAGCGTCACCGCGGGCACGGCGTCGGCGATCGGCGCGAGCACGACGAGGCGCTCACGCCCCGCCGTCGAACGCAATCGCAGCAGCGCCGGCCGCGCGGGCATCGAGAATGTCGTCACCCAGCGGTCCCCGCGCGGCGCGACGGCGCGCGCTGAGGAATCGAGCGCGGCGCGCACCGCGGATGCCTCGCCGTTGCCGCCGACGACGATCAGGCTCCCGACCAGCGCGTCCACACTCGTGGGATCGTCGGCGGTGGTGGGGGAGCGGCCACTGTACGCCGGTGGCTGCACACGCACCTGCACGGCCGCGAGCGGATCGACGCTGCCTCGCGATGCGCTGGCGCCGCGCGGCGCACCCTCCGTCCCGATCGCATCGCGTTGCACGAACGTAGGCGTCCACAGCGCGAGCGCCGCCGCGACGACGAGCGCCGCCAGCGGCAGGGCGAGCGCGCGAAGCAGGTGACGCCGATCGTCCTCCCACCAGGGCTGCGCCAGCGCCTGCGCCTCGAGCTCGGGGCGCGGCGCATCCGCTGCTGCAGCCGTGACGAGCGCATACTGCAACGAGGGATGCCGCTCCTCCACCCACAATGCCACCCGTTCGAGGGAGCGCGCCGGCCGCACACGCGCACCGAGCGCGATCGCCACGCCGACGCCGGCCATCCCCGCCACGACCAGCGCCGACGCCGGCAGCGCGAGGGCGCGCGACGCCGCCACGCCGGCCAGCACGAGCGCTGCGCCGAGCATGGCGGCGCGCGCGAGCAGCACGCTCGTGAGCGTGCCTCGCAGCGCCGACACGCGATCGCGCGCCGTCATGCCGCCTCGCGCGTCGGGCGTGTGCGCAGCGCGAGCTCGGCGAGGGCACAGGCGAGCGCCAGCGCGAGCAGCCAGGGCACGATGGTCGACGCCGGTCGCTCGCGGCCGAGCAACGCGTCGCCCGATGCCAGGGCGCCGGTGCCGGCGAGTCGCATCACCGACGCCGAGTCGGCGAGGACGCTCGGGGCGGCGCCGCTGCATGGTGCCATCAGCCCGCGCACGAGGCGTTGAAAGGGGGGACGAAGGGACAGATCACCCGCTCGCGGCACGCCGATCCCAATCTCGCGCACGCAACCCTTGCCGAGCGTCTCTTCCATGGCCGCCGCCGAGCCGTCGCTCCAGCGCGCGATCACCCGGCCGCGCGCCGGCAATGACGCGCGGGCCATCGTCGCCACGACGACGTCGTCTCCCATCGCGAGGGCCGTCGCGCGCATCGGGGCGGCGACGCTGTCCCAGCGCACGACCGCGCCCCCGGCGGACGCGAAGACACTGTCGCGCATCCCAAGTGGGGCGCGCACGAGCCGCACGGCGCTCGGCGCCGGAGCCACGGGCACGCGGGCGAGCGCGGGACCGAGCGGATCGTCGAGAGCCACGGCGCGATCGAGGGACCACGCCTTCGCCGAATCGACGCGTGCCTCGACGCGCGTGATGGTGATGCGTCCCGGCCACTGGGCACGCACCGAATCGGTGGCCGCATCGAGCTGTTCGCTCATCATCGGCGACACCACCACCAGCTCTACCGAATCAGCCTCCGCGCCGAGCAGCGGGCCGGCGCGCCGCGCCGCGACGAGCGCGGCACTCAGCGACCCGACGTGATCGGTGCGCGACGAATCGCGCATGAGCGAATCGAGCGCCCGCGCGGCATCGCCGAAGTATGTCGCCGAGCTGTCGAGCGCGATCAGGGGCGTCGGCAGGCCATCCGCGAGCAGTGCGCGAGCGCGCTCGATGGCGGCACGCGAGGCCGCCACCGACCCGGACCGATCGAGCATGATGAGCCGAGCACGCGCGGCGCGACTCGGCGCGAGCACCGGCCGTGCGAACGCCGCCGCGGCGCTGAGCAGCAGCACGACGCGCAACGCGAGCAGCAGGAGATCGCGGGGCCGCCTCGCGACTCGGCTCACGAGCGTGCGCCGGTCGGGGATGAAGCGCGTCGTCGGCAGCAGGTACGCCGCCGGACGCTGCCGCGCGACGAGATGCAGCAGCACCGTTCCCGCTGCCGCAAATCCGCCGATCACCAGCGCCCACGGCGCGAGGAAGGTCATCGCCCGCGCACTCCCGACTCACCCGCGACCCGCCGCACGACGTGCGCGGCCGGCTCGCTGGTCTCGGCGCGGAAGTACTGCACGCGCGCCATGCGGAGCGTGCTCGCGACTTCATCGAGCCAGGTGGTGAAGGCGCGCCGATACTCGCGACGCGCCGCACCGTCGAGCGTGCGTCGCATCGTCCCCTGTTCCGGATCCACCGCGAGCAGTGCATCCCCCGGCGGGTCGAGCTCCTCCGTCGCCACGAGGTGCACGACGATCACCTCGCCCCCCGCGGCGATCCGCAGCTTCGCCGCCGCCAGCATGTCGTCGAGATCGCCAAGCAGGTCGCTCACCACCACGATGCGCGGCGCGCGCGCAGCCGCGACGAGTGGGGCCAGTGCCGCGCTGCCGTGGGGCGTCGTGCCGTCGAGTGCACGGATCATCTCCACGATCACGCTGCGACGCGCACGCGGCACGAGTGTGGATGGCGGCTCGGCGGCGATGGTGAGCCCCACCGGATCGCTCTCGGCATGCGCGACGGCCGCGAGCGCGACGGCGATCTCCCGGGCGCGCACCCACTTGGTGAGCTCGGGCAGCGGAAAGGCCATCGACGCCGAGGCATCGACGAGGATCGCCGTGCGGAGCGTCGCGCGGTCGGTGGTGAGCCGCACGTACGCGCGATCGCTGCGCGCCAGCAGCCGCCAGTCGACGCGACGGGGATCGTCGCCCTGGCGATAGGGGCGGAACTCGCTGAACTCCGACGAGTTGCCGCGCAGCCTGGACGGATGCGCGCCAAGCGTCGCCCCGGCCACGCGTCGCGCCGCCGGCCAACGCACGCCGCGCACGGAATCGAGGAGCGCACCGTACGGGCCTGGCGTCATGCCGTAGCTACCATCCACAGAAGTACGACGTACCTGGTAGCAAGTACCTGGACTGGCATAACGGCTCCGCTAATTCGGGACCTCTTTTGGACAGACCGTGCTGCGACGCCGGCCTGGAAAGCGTTGCAATCAGGCGAGCGTGGTTTTCCCGTCGCCGCCATTAGAACGCTACGGTGCATTGGAGGGGGCAGCACGCGGGTCCGAGTACCTCGTACCAGGTACCACGTACGTCCGTGGCCGTTACGCTAGATCCCTACCCCACTCCTCGGCGCCACGACCCGCTCCAGCACATCGGCGATCACCTGCTCCGGCGTCACTCCCTCCGCCTCGGCGGCGAAGCTCGCCAGCACGCGGTGCCGCAGCACGGGGAGCGCGACGCGACGGATGTCCTCCGGTGCGACCGCCGCGCGACCGGCGAGAAAAGCATGTGCCTTGGCGCCGAGGACAAGGGCTTGGCCGGCTCTTGGGCCGGCTCCCCATCGAACGGCGCGCTTCACCAGCGCGGGCGCGGTCGGATCGTCGGGGCGCGTCGCACGGGCGAGCGACGCCGCATACCGCAGCGCCGGCTCGCTCGCCGCCACGTCGCGCACGACGCGCTGGAGCGCGACCGCTTCGTCGGCGCCGAGCACGGGGCGCAACGCTTCCTGGGCCGCACCCGTCGTGCTGCGCAGGATGGACACTTCATCCTCGGCTGTGGGATAGCCGACCCGCACGTCGAACAGGAAGCGGTCGAGCTGCGCCTCGGGGAGCGGATAGGTCCCCTCCTGCTCGATCGGGTTCTGCGTGGCGAGCACGAAGAAGGGCTCGGGCAGGCGAAGGGACTCACCGGCGGCGGTCACGCGATGCTCCTGCATCGCCTCCAGCAGCGCGGCCTGGGTGCGCGGCGGCGCGCGATTGATCTCGTCGGCGAGGACGATGTTGGCGAACACCGGGCCGCGCACGAAGCGGAAGCTGCGCGCACCGGTCGCCGAATCCTCCTCCAGGATCTCGCTGCCGGTGATATCGCTCGGCACGAGGTCGGGGGTGAACTGGATGCGCCGGAAGTCGAGCGAGAGTGCCTCGGCGATCGATCGGATCATCAGCGTCTTCGCGAGCCCCGGCACGCCGACGAGCAGGGCGTGCCCGCCCGCCGAGAGCGCCAT
>DASSIC010000458.1:0-4747 GCA_035692325.1 Gemmatimonadaceae bacterium
CGTCGCTGCGGCCCAAGGGCTCCGACTCGCTGATCGGCCGCGTGATGGCCGAGCGCTATCACATCCTCAAGCGCATCGGTGAAGGGGGGATGGGCCGGGTGTATCTCGGCGAGCACGTGAAGATGAATCGCCAGTGTGCCATCAAGGTGATGAGCCCCGCGCTCGTGAACGACCACGAGTCCGCCGCGCGCTTCGCCCGCGAGGCGTCGAACGCGGCGCGCATCATCCATCCCAACGTGGCCGCCGTCTTCGACTACGGTGAAAGCGAGGGGCTGGTGTACCTCGTGATGGAGTACGTGGAGGGCGAGCCGCTGGCGCGCATCCTCGCGCGTGAGGCGCCTCTGTCGGTGGACCGGGCGCTCGATCTCGCTCGCCAGATCGCCGACGGGCTCGGCGCGGCGCACGAGCTGGGGATCGTGCATCGCGACCTCAAGCCCGACAACATCCTCGTGTCGCGGAACAAGGCGGGGAAAGAGGTCGCGAAGGTCGTCGACTTCGGCATCGCGAAGGCGATCCAGGAGAATGCCGGCGACGCGCTCACGCGCACTGGCCTCGTGATCGGCACACCGGAATTCATGAGTCCCGAGCAGCTGCTCGGCGATCCGATCGACGCGCGCAGCGACCTGTACGCGCTCGGCTGCATCATGCATCTGATGCTCACCGCGTCCCCTCCGTTCGCGGCGCCGACTCGCGAGCAGATGATCAAGCGCCGCCTCAGCGAAGAGGCCCCGCACATCCAGCATCTCGATCCGGGGCTGCCGGACTCGCTCGACCGCATCGTGAATCGCCTGCTCGCCCGCAGCCCCGCCGATCGTTATGGCTCGGCGAGCGAGGTGCGCGACGCCCTCGCCGGCACGCATGCTCGGCGGCACGACTTCGAAGGTATCGTGCGAGCGTCGAAGCCGACGCCTCGCAGCGCACCCACGCAGGCGTTCGAAACGGCGGCACTCGCGCCCACGGAACAGACGGAAATGGCGCGCCGCCCGCGCACGCGCCAAGCCATGCTGGCGGCTGGCATCGTGGTGCTCGCCGGCGCGGCGTTCGTGATGCGCGGTGCGGACGCGAAGAACGGTAGTCCGAGCGGAGGAGTCGCCGCCGGTGACGCACCCGCAGCGACCGCGCCGGCGCAGATCGTCGCAGCGCCGCCGGTGGTGCCGGTCAAGAAGCCGGTCGTGGTCGACTCGGCAACGAAGGCCCGGCGCCTGGCGGAGAAGCAGCGACGCGACAGCATTCGCGCTGCCGCGCGGGCCGCGAGTGCCGCCGCCGCGTCCGTGGCGTCGCCGCCAGGGTCGGTGGAGAGCGCGATTCACCGGTATGCGCGAGGGATCGAGAGCCAGACGGTGGACAAGCTCAAGGAAGCGTATCCCGGGCTCACCGACGATCAGCAGAAGGCGTGGGAAATGACCTGGGCCAAGGCGACCAGGCTGAAGGCGAACATCGCGGACCTGAAGGTGACGGGCACCGATGGCGACCAGGCCGATGCTGAGTTCCGGCTGAATGTCACCTTCGATTATCCCGACGGCAGTGCGGGTTCGAACAATCCGCAGCGGCAGCACGCGCAGCTCAAGCGCACCCCCAACGGCTGGCAGATCGTCTCGATCCGCTGATCGTCAGGGTTTGGGACTGAGTCGCTCGCGGAGGGTACGCGAGGCGGTGTCCAGCTGCGCCACGTCGTAGCCGATGTCCCACTCGTCGCCGTGCGCCCAATTCGCCTCGCTACGCACCTGCAGTCGACGCCAGTCGTCGCCCAGGAAGCGGGCGGTGAGCCTGGTGCGGTAGCGGAGGTCGGGCACCCCTTCGTGGCTCATCGTCGCCCGCCACGCCGTCATGGTGAATCCGGCATTCGGATCCACCACTTCCACCACGTAACGCTCGCCCAGCGCGTCGGCGACGAGCTTCATCGCGTCCGGCTTGGGCAGCCCTTCCCGCACCTCGATCATGCGCGTCGCCCGCAGCTCCGCCGTCGATCGCACGAAGCTCGCCGGCGGCGACGCCTCCGTTCCACCCCGACGGAACAGTGGCGCGCACGCCGCGAGCGGTAGCAGAAGGAGGATCGAGAGACGACGCATTTGCGGAGGAGCGGAAGAACTGAGGAGCAGCGAAGGGTCGGCAGAGCACGAATGGCAAGGGCCGCACCGGAGTATCGTCGGCGGCGCAGCGACACTTCAGCGCGCACCGTTCATCCGCCCGCCCTGCGCCGGTCACTGCACGCAGCGACCCTTCGGGTCCGGCTTCGGCTTGTCGACGACGATCCGGTGGTCCAGGTTCGCGACGGCGACCGCGGCGTCACGCACGAGCGTGGCCACCTGCGCCATGCGCCCGTAGTCGATGTACTGTGGCTCGTCCGTCACCTGGTGATAATCGGCGTGGCCTCCCGTCGTGAAGAAGACGATCGGGATGCCGTACCGCGCATACTCGTAGTGATCGCTGCGGCAGTAGATGTTCTGCGGATGACCGTTCGCGTCCTGCGAGTAGTCGAAGGCGAGCCCAAGCCGCTCGTCGCGATTGACGCGTTCGATCAGGTCGCCCAGCTCCGTGGAAAGGCGTCGCGAGCCGATGAGCTGCACATAGCCCGGCCCGCCGCGCGCGAGCCCGCCCTGCTTGAGCTCTCCCGTCACGTCGGTCGCCGCGCCGCGTCCCACCATGTCCATGTTGAGCTGCGCCACGATCGAGTCGCGCGGCACGGTCGGATGGTCGGTGAAGTGCTGCGATCCCCACAGCCCCGCTTCCTCTCCCGTGTGCCAGACGAAGATGATCGACCGCTTCGGCTTCACCGCCGACGTGGCGAGCGCCTCCGCGATCTCGAGCACGCTCACCGAGCCCGACCCGTCGTCGTCCGCGCCGTTGTTGATCGAGTCGCGGCGGATTCCATGGAGCGCATGCAGGCTGTCCGTCATGGCACGGATGCGCGCCGTCTGCTCGGCCGTCAGGCTACCGGGACGCGGGCTGTCGGCGCCCTGCACGCGGGCCACCATGTTGTAGGCACGGATGGAATCGTGATCCACCGGCGCGTTGTTGAAGCCGATGTGATCGTTGTGCGCGCCGATCGCCACGTACTCGTGCTTGAGCACGGGATCGCTGCCGGGCAGGATGGCAACGACGTTGCGCCCGGGACCCTGGGCCTGATGCGTGACGAGCATCCCCTCCAGCGAATGCCCCGTCGTGCCTGGCGCGACGGCGTCCGCGGCCGTGCCGAAGAGCAGGCTACCGACGCGCGGCGTCACGAAGATCGACGGCGGTCCCGCCGGCGGAGCATCGTCGGAGCGCAGGGCGGTGCGGCGCGTGATGAAGCGCTGCACGTTGGGGGCGAGCCGATCCAGCGAGACCACGACGACCGCGGCGGCACGGCCGAAGCGCGAGGCGCCTGAGAACAGCCGGATCGGGTTGCTCGTCGTCGGCACCGTGAGCACGACGATCTTGCCTGCCGCCGCATCGGCGGAGATCCAGGTCGCCGAGTCGGCAGCCGAACCACCAGCGACGACAGGGATCGCGGCAAGCGCGAGGCGAGTCTCCCCTTGCGGGTAGACGAGATAGTCCGTGCCCCGCGCGAGCGTCTGGCCGGCGACGCTCACGACCGAGGCGCTGTCGGTGGTATACGAGAAGAGCGGGAGATTCTGGAAGTAGCCGTCGGTGCCCGCCGGCACCAGGCTGAGGCGCCGCACTTCACGCTCGATGTACGCCGTGCCCTTGAGATTGTACTCCGTCCCCACCTGCCGCCCCATCATGGAATCGTCGGCGAAGACGTACAGCCGCGTCATGAGGTCCGCGGGCGTGATGTCGCCCGTCGTCGGCCGCGGCGTGAGCTTGAGGGGCAGCTCACCACTCGCGGTGGTGTGCGCAGGGCTGCTCATCTGCGCCGTGCAGGCGGCCGACATGAGGAGGAAGGCGCCGAGCATGGGCACGGCAACGAGACGAGCGGACGGCATGCGGATTCTCCGTGGGTGAAGTCGGGAATGTATGAGACAGTCGCGGCCGGCGCACCGTTGTCCTTCCACGTCGTCCGTGCCGATACTCCCGATGTACGCCGCCATGCTCTCTAGCATCCACCCGTCCTCGCGCTACTTTTTCCTTCCATGCGAATCGCCGTTCCTCTCGAGACTGCCGCGGGCGAGCAACGCGTCGCCCTGACTCCCGACAGCGCGGGTCGACTGGTGAAAGGCGGGCACGAGGTACGCATTCAAGCCGGCGCCGGCACCCGCGCCGGCTTTCCCGATTCGACGTACGAGGCGGTCGGCGCGAGCGTCGTGGATGCGGCCGCTCTATACGCCGATGCCGCGCTGGTGTGTCGTGTCCAGCCCCCCACGCCGGCAGAGGTCGCAAAACTGCCGAATGGATCCACGCTGCTCGCCCTGCTCGCGCCGTCGCGCAACGGCCCCCTGCTCGCCACGCTCGCGGCGCGCAACGTCACGGCGCTGGCGCTGGAGCAGGTGCCGCGCATCACGCGCGCCCAGTCGATGGACGTGCTCTCCTCGCAGAGCACGGTCGCCGGATACAAGGCGGTACTCGTGGGAGCGAGCGCGTTGCCGAAGTTCCTGCCGATGCTCACCACCGCCGCGGGCAATGTGTCGCCCGCACGGGTGTTCGTCATCGGTGCCGGCGTCGCCGGACTTCAGGCCATCGCCACGGCGCGACGGTTGGGTGGCGTGGTTTCGGCGTTCGACGTACGGCCCGCCGCGCGCGAGCAGGTACAATCGCTGGGCGCCAGCTTCGTCGCGGCCGAGCTCGTGGGCGCCGACGCGCAGACGAC
>DASSIC010000459.1:0-2797 GCA_035692325.1 Gemmatimonadaceae bacterium
CGGACCGTCGAGCGGCGAATCGAACGCCGATCCGCCTGTCCGCCGATCCGCCGATAGTAGCGGGGGTGGGATTTGAACCCACGACCTCCGGGTTATGAGCCCGGCGAGCTACCAGACTGCTCCACCCCGCGACGTTGTTCTTTCGGCCTTGCGTCCGAGAGCGGGAAACGGGACTCGAACCCGCGACCCCAACCTTGGCAAGGTTGTGCTCTACCAACTGAGCTATTCCCGCATGCAGAGCCAATATAACGCGGCGGTGCTGCGGGCGGGAAGCGACATTCAGATCTTCACGCCGAGTGCGTGCACGGCGTACCACACCGTTGCCGCCAGGAGGCCGGAGAGGGCGGCATCGCCGCCGTTCGCCGGCGCGCTCCCCAGCTCATCCACCAGCTCGGCGGCCACCCCATCGTGCAGCGGCGCGCGCCGCAACCATTCCAGCACGTTCGCCGAGTCGGGACCAAGCAGTCGCGCGATCTGGCGCACCAGCATCTCGCTCGACGGAGGAATCGCCTTCACGGTCCGCCGAAAGAGCGAGTCTTGCCGGTCCATCGCCTCGAACATCGGTAGCCAGAGAACGCTCGCCGAGGGCTCGTCCTCCGTACTCGCCTGGCCGGCGAGGTCGATCGCGGCGCTCAGCTTTCCCTTCGGATCGCGATCGGCGGCGAAGTGCCGCTTGATCGCGGCGCGCACGGCGGCCGGATCCTCCACCTCGCGCGACGTCTGCTCGTCGAGGGTGCGCCGGAGCACGTCGAGCGCGTTGGCGACGGCGGCGTTCGCGTGCAGGGTGAACGGGTGGGCGGCCGGCGCGCCGCTCGGCGTCACGTCGGTCGAGTACAGTGGCACGCGCCGATCCCGTCGGTCGCGAATGTCGTCGCTCGCGAGATAGAGCGCGTCGCCGATGGCCGGCTCGTCCACGATGGCGTCGTCGCCGGTGTCACGGAGATAGCGGTCCACGGCGATCGGATAGGCGGCCACCCCTTCGAGCGCGAAGCCGGGCTCGAACATCGTGCCGTCGAAATAGTGCACGCCCTGCCCGGGCGCATAGGCGTGCAGCTCGCACATCCGGAGCAGGAGCTCGCGGGCGAGCCCCGTGTCCGCGAGCTGCACCGCGGGGAGCGTCCACATCAGGGCGTCCCAGTCGCGGATCGTGACGCCGGCGGAATGCCACGGCGCGCGCGTGCGCACGAGGTAGTAGTGCGCGTCGTCGATCGCCCGCGCCACGCCGTAGAAATACGCGAACACCAGGTTGCGGTTGATCAACCGGTCGATCGCGTCGCTCCCGGAGCTCTGCTCGAGCTGCTGCAAGGCGTCGCGCGTTCCGCCGAGCAGCGCACGCCATCCACGGCGACGCAGCACGGCGGCTGTCGCCTCGGCACCATCGCGCTCAGGACCCGCGGCGAGATAGAACGCGGCCTGGGCGTTCCCCTTGCCCTCCACCTCGAGCGTGCGCGTGAGCGAGAACGACGTGCCGTGCACCTCCACGTCGGCGGCGCCGTCCGCCCCGACGGCGAGCGCGACGAGACCCGGTTGCGCGCTCCCCTCGAGCAGCACCAGGTCGTTCGCGCTGCGCGACACGCGCGCGGCATCCTCGGCGGGGCGCGCCGTGCGCACGCGCAGCTGGCGATGCCCGAGCGAGCCCGCGAGCCGAACGACCACGCGGCGCGGCGTCGTGCCGCGATTCTCGATGCCGAGCGCGTACACGGCGCCGGCGACGTCGGCGTCGCGGCCATAGGGCGCGAACACCGTGCCCCGCACGACGACGTCCCCGAGGGTGCAGGTGAAGGTCGGGAGCCACTGCGAGACGCGCTCCCACACCATCGTCGCGCGTGCGAGCTCGTGCACCACGCCGTCGATCTCGACGATGGGACGCAACAGGGCGTCGCCGCGACCGTTCACGAAATCGGCGCTCCCCGCGAACTCCACCGCGGCGCGCGCACCGCGGTGCAGCATGCTCACGGCGTGGATCGCCCCGTCCGCCGGATGGATGCAGGGGATCGCCAGCCAATGGTTGCCCGTGAGCTGCCAGGGAACCGCGGGGAGTGCCGAGTGGGTCACGGATGTCGCGAGTGAAGTTGATGGTCCTGCGCCCCAATGATAACCTTCCGCCCCATGCCTTCGCTCGCCGCGCTGCTCCGTGCCCTTCCCTGCCTGCTGCTGCTCGCCACGTCGGCGCAGGCGCAGTCGCCCCTTTCGCATCTCGATGACGCGGCCCCGGTCCCGTCGGGCGCACTCCGCCTGCGCATCGCGAACGTGTGGACGCGATACGACGAGCGGTTCGGGCCGAACGGGGCGGCGATTCCGCTCGGCGACCCGTTGTCGGCCGATTCGCTCGGCAGCGCGCAGTTCCCGCTCCTGACGCCGATCGAGACCTCGCTCCGGGCGGCCGCCATCGATCCGTCGCTCCGCCTTTCGCTCGGGCAGCTTCGCGTCGGCACCAATGCGCGGATCGCCACGACACCCATCGCCCTCGAGTACGGCGTGACACGCCGGTTGTCGGTGGGTGTGCTGATCCCGATCGTAGAGACGAGGCGCGTGGCGATGTCGACCGTCGCCGGCGACAAGACGCACGCCAATCTCGGGTACGTGTCGACGGAGAACCGATCGTCTGCGTACACGACGAACTTCGCGGTGGCGACGGCGTACCGGAAAGCGGCCGACAGCCTGCGGGTGCTGATCACCACCTGCCCGGGCAATCCGACCGCGACGGGGTGCGCGGCTGTCAACGCAGACCCTGCGGCCGCGGCCGCAGCGCGCGCCCGGGCGCTGGCGTACGCTGATGCGGCAACGCAGCTCGCCA
>DASSIC010000460.1:0-17484 GCA_035692325.1 Gemmatimonadaceae bacterium
CGCGCCGTCCATGTACACCTGGCCACCGTTCCGGTGGATGATGTCGCAGATCTCCGTGATGCTCTCCTCGAACACGCCATGCGTGCTCGGGTAGGTCACCATCAGCGCCGCCAGCCGGTCCTTGTTCGCCTCGGCCTTCGCGCGCAGGTCGGCCACGTCGATGTTGCCGCGCGCGTCGGTCTTCGTGACGACGACCGTCATCCCCGCCATCACCGCGCTGGCCGGATTGGTCCCGTGCGCCGACTGCGGAATCAGGCAGACCGTGCGGTGCGCCTCGCCGCGCGACTTGTGGTACGCCGCGATCGTGAGCAGCCCGGCGTACTCGCCCTGCGAGCCGGCGTTCGGCTGCAGCGACACGGCGTGGAAGCCGGTGATCTCGGCCAGCGCACTCTCGAGGTTGCGGAACATCTCCTGATAGCCCTGCGACTGCTCCGCCGGCGCGAAGGGATGCAGCCTCCCGAACTCGGGCCACGTCACCGGCAGCATCTCCGCCGTCGCATTCAGCTTCATCGTGCAGCTGCCGAGCGGGATCATCGAATGCGTGAGCGACAGATCCTTCTGCTCGAGCCCGCGCATGTAGCGTAGCATCTCCGTCTCGGAGTGGTGCGTGTTGAAGACGGGGTGCGTGAGGAAGGGGCTCGTGCGCGCGAAGCGCTCGTCGAAGCGGTCGTCCACCTCGGCAGCGAGCCCACTCGTCTCCGGCGCCGGCTGGTCGCCGGCGAAGATGGTGAGCAGGATCTGCACGTCGTCCTCGGTCACCGTCTCGTCGAGCGCGACGATCACGCGCCGCTCCCCGGCGCGGCGAAGATTGATCTCTCGCTTCGCTGCCGCGGCCACCACGTCGTCCGCCGTCCGCCCCGCGAGCTCCACGCAGAGGGTGTCGAAGTAGTCGGCGTGCGCGAGCGAATGCCCGAGCTGCTCGAGTCCCGCCGCCAGCACGGCGGCATGCCGGTGAATTCGCCGCGCGATTCGCGCGAGCCCGTCGGGGCCGTGCCACACGGCGTACATGCTGGCCATCACCGCGAGCAGCACCTGCGCCGTGCACACGTTGCTCGTCGCCTTCTCGCGGCGGATGTGCTGCTCTCGCGTCTGGAGCGCCATTCGCAGCGCAGGCCGTCCCGCCGCGTCGCGGCTCACGCCGATGATGCGGCCGGGCAGCATCCGCTTGAACTCGTCCTTCGTCGCGAAGAACGCGGCGTGCGGTCCACCGTAGCCGAGCGGCACGCCGAAGCGCTGGCTGTTGCCGACACAGACGTCGGCCCCCCATTCGCCCGGCGGCGTGATGAGCACGAGGCTCATGAGGTCCGTGGCCACGATCACGAGTCCGCCCGCGGCGTGCACCTGCTCGGTCACGGCACGGTAGTCGAGCACGGCGCCGTCGGTCGTGGGATACGAGAGCAGCGCGCCGAAGATCGTGTCGCCGAAGGTCGTGGTCGCGGCGTCGCCCACCATCGTCTGGATGCCGCGGGCATGGGCGCGGGTCTGCACGACGTCGATCGTCTGCGGGTGGCAGCGCCCGTCGATGAACAGCGTGTTGCGCGAGTCGGAGCCCTTGGCCTGATAGGCCATGAACATCGCTTCCGCCGCCGCCGTCCCCTCGTCCAGCAGCGAGGCGTTGGCGATCTCCAGCCCGGTGAGGTCCATGACCATGGTCTGGAAGTTCAGCAGCGCCTCGAGCCGCCCCTGTGCGATCTCGGCCTGATACGGCGTATAGGCGGTGTACCAGCCGGGATTCTCCAGGATGTTGCGCTGGATCACCGGGGGCGTGAACGTGTCGCTGTAGCCGTAGCCAAGGAACGACCGGAAGACGCGATTCTTCCTGGCGATGGTCCGCAGCGCGGCGAGCGCCTCGTGCTCGCTGCGGCCGCCGTGGATGGCGAGAGGGCGCGCGAGCCGGATCGCCGCGGGAATCGTCGCGTCGATCAGGTCGTCGAGCGTCGCGTAGCCGACCGTGGCCAGCATCTCGCGGATCTCCGCTTCGCTCGGTCCCACGTGGCGCGGAACGAAGCTGTCGGAGCCGGTGACGGGCGCGGTGCGGATGGTCGTCGTCATGCGAGCCTCAGGCGCCTGTGGGGCGCCGGTGGATGCGAATGGATTGGGGCGGGTGAGCACGCCGCCGGCACGGCTGCCTTCAGGCGCATGTCGGCGGCGCGCCCGCCCCCAAAGATAGCGACCCGGCCCGCGCTCCGGCGACGTGACCTGCATCGCTTGACCGCGTCCTGACGTTGGGTGAACCTTGTCGCGATTCCCCTCCCATCCGCCCGACGCCATGAACCGCCTCGACCCCTCTTCGCGTTCCCGTGCCCGCCGCTGGGCACCCCTCGCACTCGCGGCCGCGACCCTCCTCGGAGGGTGCAAGGGCACCGAGACCACGTCGGGCGGCGCCGGCGACGTCGGGGGCACGGTCGTCATCTCGACCCCTGGCGAGGCAGAGACGCTGGTGCCCGGCCTCGTCATCTCGCAGGGCGCGCGCGAGATCACCGATCTCCTGTTCGACCGTCTCGCCGACATGGGCGACGACATGAACACGGTGGGCGACAAGGGCTACACGCCGCAGCTGGCCGAGAGCTGGCAGTGGGCGCCCGACTCGCTCTCCATCACCTTCCATCTGAATCCCAAGGCGCGCTGGCACGACGGTCAGCCCGTGCGCGCGAGCGACGTGCGGTACAGCGTCGCCCTCATGAAGGATCCGGCGTTCGGATCGACGGGCACCTCGCTGATCACCAACGTCGACAGCGTGTCGGTGAAGGACTCGCTCACGGCGGTGGCCTGGTTCAAGAAGCGCACGCCCGAGCAGTTCTACGATCTCGTCTACCAGGTCGTGATCGTGCCGCAGCACGTGCTCGGCAACACGCCCGCGGCGCAGCTCAAGACGGCGGACGTCGCGCGGCGCGGCATCGGGTCGGGGCGCTTCCGTCTGGCCATGTGGCAGCCCGGCCAGCGCATCGAGATCATCGCCGACACCGCCAACTATCGCGGACGCCCCAAGCTGGATCGCGTGGTGTTCGCCACCGCGCCCGACTTCAACTCCGCGGCCGCCCGCTTCTTCTCCGGCGACGCCGACATGTTCGAGCAGCTCCGGCCGGAGCAGATCGCGAAGGTGGCCGCGGACAGCCAGCGTCGCATCCTGCGCTATCCGACGCTCCAGTACGCGTACCTGGCGTTCAACATGGTTGACCCCAAGCAGTGGACGCGGCCCCACCCGATCTTCGGCGACCGCGCGGTGCGCCGCGCCCTCTCGATGGCCGTGGACCGCCGCGCCATGCTGCGCAACGTGTTCGACACCATCGGCACGCTGCTCTACGGGCCCTTCCCGCACGCGCTGTCCGTCGCCGACACCACGCTGCCGCAGCTGCCCTACGACACGCTCAAGGCCCGCGCGCTGCTCGACTCGGCAGGCTGGCTCGCTGGGCCCGATGGCATCCGCGTGAAGAATGGCCGCCGGCTCGAGTTCGGCCTGTCCACCCCCAGCTCCAGCGCGGCGCGGCACCAGTACGCGGTGCTCATTCAGGAGGCACTGCGTCGCGTCGGCGCGTCGGTGCGTCTCGACGAGACCGACTTCGCCACCTGGGCCGCGAAGCAGGGCTCCCACGCCTTCGACGCCGAGATGGCGATCTTCGGTACCGACCCGAGTCCGTCCGGATTCAAGCAGAGCTGGACCACCGCCGGGATCGCGCGCGACGGCGCCAACTATCCGGCCTACTCCAACTCCACGGTCGACGCCCTGCTCGACAGCGCGACCGCGTCCTTCGACCCGGCCCGCACCCGCTCGTACGCGCGACGCGCCTTCGAGATCATCATCGACGACGCGCCGGCGATCTGGCTGTATGAGCCGCCGACCGTGGCGGGGCTCCACAAGCGCATCCACACGACGAAGCTGCGTGCCGACGGGTACTGGTCGGACCTGGCGAACTGGTACATCCCGGCCGGGGAGCGTACGGCGCGCGACCAGATCGGCCTGCGCTCCGCGCAGTAGTCCGTGCGGCGGTACCTCGGCAGCCGCCTGCTGCAGGCGGTGGGCGTCGTCTTTCTCGTCACGACGCTCACCTTCCTGCTCGTTCACCTCGCCCCCGGCGACCCCCTCGGCGCGGCACTGGATCGGCCCGGCGTGACGGAGGCGGTGCGCGACCAGTGGCGCCAGCAGTTCGGTCTCGACCGACCGCTGGGTGAGCAGTACCTGCGCTGGCTCGCCAACGTGCCGCGCGGCGAGCTGGGATACTCGTTCTCGCACCGCCGTCCCGTTCGCGACGTCCTGCTGGACGCCTTTCCACGCACCCTGCTCCTCGTCGGCCTCGCGCTCACCTTCAGCTTCGCGCTCGGCATCGGCGTCGGCGTGCTCCAGGCCGAGCGCGCCGGCAGCCCGCGTGATCGGTGGCTCGGCCGCGTGCTGCTGCTCCTCTATTCGGTCCCCGATTTCTGGCTGGCGCTGCTCGCGCTGCTGCTCTTCGCGTACAAGATCCCGATCCTTCCCGCGGGGGGCATCGTCGATCCCGTGCTGCACGACTACCTCCCCTTCGGGCGGCGGGTGCTCGACCGGCTCGCGCACCTCGTGCTGCCGGTGCTCACGCTGACTGTGCTCTCGAGCGCGGTGATCGCCCGTCACCAGCGCTCCTCCCTGCTCGCCGTGCTGCCCAGTGACTGGATGCGCACGGCGCTGGCCAAGGGACTGAGCTGGCGCGACGCGGTTCGCCGTCATGCGCTTCGCAATGCGCTGCTGTCCACCATCACCCTCGTCGGCCTTTCGCTGCCGGCGCTGGCCGCCGGCGCGGTGTTCGTGGAAAAGGTGTTCTCCTGGCCGGGCATGGGGATGGTGACGGTCAGCGCCATCGGCGCGCGCGATTACCCGTTGATCACGGCGGGGGTGCTCATCATCAGCGTGGCCGTCGTGCTCGGCGCGCTCCTCGCCGATCTCGCCGTCGCCGCCGCCGACCCTCGGGTCAGGATGCGGTGAACGGATTCCTCGCGGCGATTCGGCCGCCGCTGAGCCGCCTCGCGCGCGATGGCCGCGCGCGCGCCGCGGCGGTCGTCCTGCTCCTGGTCATCGGCGCCGCACTGCTCGCGCCGCTGCTGGCTCCCTACGATCCGACCGCGCAGCTCGACATCGTGCGTCTCCAGAGCCGGCCGCCGTCGTGGGCGCATCCCCTCGGCACCGATCAGTTCAGCCGGGACGTGCTCTCGCGCCTCATGTGGGGGGCGCGCATCTCGCTCGCGATCGCGTTCGTCGCGGTCGCCCTCTCGATGACGCTCGGCATCCTCGTGGGAGCCATCGCGGGGTACGCCGGCGGTCTCGTCGATGCCGTGCTCATGCGGCTCGTGGACACCGCCCTCTCCATTCCGCGCCTGCTGCTGCTCATTGCCGTCGTGGCGCTCTGGGAGCATGTCGGCCTCGCGGCCCTCACCTTGCTTCTCGCCGGCACGGGGTGGTTCACGGTGAGCCGCCTCACGCGAGCCGAAACGCTCGTCGTGCGCGAGAAGGACTTCGTCGTCGCGGCGCGCATGCTGGGTGCGTCGCCATGGCGGATCCTGACGCGGCACGTGCTGCCGAACGTGGCGGCGCCGGGCCTCGTCGCGGCGACGCTCGGGATCGCGAATGTGATTCTGTTGGAAGCGGGACTGTCCTATCTCGGGATCGGCGTGCGCCCGCCGACGGCGTCGTGGGGCGGCATCATCCAGGACGGGGCCGAGCGCGTGGGCGACCTCTGGTGGCTCACGCTCTTCCCCGGACTGGCGATCCTGCTGACGGTGTTCGCGTGCAATGCGCTCGGCGATGCCTTGCGGGACGCGCTCGACCCCCGGCAGCTTCCACCTCCGCTCGGCGACGACACTTCACCCCAGAGGCGATGACGGCACCGCTGCTCGAGCTCGACGATCTCCGGACCTACTTCTACACCGACACCGGCATCGCCCGATCCGTGGACGGCGTGTCGTTCACGGTCGGCGCCGGCGAGACGGTCGGCGTGGTGGGCGAGTCGGGATGCGGCAAGAGCGTCACCGCCCTCTCCATCCTGCGCCTCGTGCGGGCGCCGGGCCGGATCGAGCCGGGCAGCGCCATCCGCTTCGAGGGAAAGGATCTCCTCACGCTCGGCGAGAAGGAGATGCAGCGGGTCCGCGGCAATCGCATCGCGATGGTGTTCCAGGAGCCGATGACGGCACTCAACCCCGTCTTCACCGTCGGCGATCAGATCGCCGAGGTGGCGCGCATCCACGCCGGCATGTCGAAGCGCGACGCCTGGCACAAGGCGGTCGAGATGCTGCGGCTCGTCGGCATCCCTGCGCCGGAACAGCGCGCCTCCGAATATCCGCATCAGCTGTCGGGTGGCATGCGGCAGCGCGTCGTCATCGCGATGGCGCTCGTCATGAATCCGGCGCTCGTCATCGCCGACGAGCCCACCACCGCGCTCGACGTCACCATCCAGGCGCAGATCCTCGAGCTGATGGCGGATCTCACGAAGCGCCTCGGCACTTCCATCCTGCTCATCACGCACGACCTCGGCGTCGTGGCGGAGAACTGCTCGCGCGTCATCGTGATGTACGCGGGCGAGGTCGTGGAGGAAGCAGCGACGGCCGAGCTGTTCTCGCACGCGCATCACCCGTACACCGAAGGGCTGCTCGGCGCGATGCCGCGCGTCGGCGGCGAAGCGGAGCGCTTGGCGACGATTCCCGGCACGGTGCCGCCCCCCACCGCGTGGCCCGAGGGTTGTCGCTTTCGCGACCGCTGTCCGTATGCGTGGGAGCGCTGCGAGCAGGAACATCCGCCGCTCTACCAGATCAACGCCGCGCACACGTCGCGCTGCCATCTGGCGGTGGAACCGGAACGGCGCGCGCATCCGCACGAACCGCTGGCGGCGCAGCGCGGAGCGACCGCCGCATGACGACGCCGACGCTCGCCCGCGATCGCATGGTGCCCGGCGGCACCACGCCCCTGCTCTCCGTCCGCGACCTCACGAAGTACTTCCCGATCAAGCGCGGCGTGTTCAGTCGCGTGAGCGGCAACGTGCGCGCCGTGGACGGCGTCTCGTTCGACGTCGCCGAAGGGGAGACGCTCGCGCTCGTCGGCGAGTCGGGGTGTGGCAAGTCCACCACCGGGCGCGCCATCCTCCGGCTGATCGAGCCGACGTCGGGCTCCGTGCGCTTCGCCGATCAGGACGTGCTCGCCCTCGGCGCGGGCGAGCTGCGCGCGCTGCGACGCCAGATGCAGATCGTCTTCCAGGATCCGTTCTCGTCGCTCAACCCCCGCATGTCCATCGGTGCCATCGTGCGGGAGGGGCTGACGATCCACAAGCTCGCCGAGGGTGCCGCCGCCGACGCGCGGGTGAAGGAGCTGCTCGAGGAAGTGGGGCTGCGCCCCGAGTACGCGAGCCGCTATCCACACGAGTTCTCCGGCGGACAGCGGCAGCGCGTCGGCATCGCACGCGCGTTGTCCGTCGAGCCGAGGTTCATCGTCTGCGACGAACCGGTGAGCGCGCTCGACGTGAGCGTGCAGGCGCAGGTGGTGAACCTGCTGCAGGACCTGCAGCGCGATCGCGGGCTCGCCTACCTGTTCATCGCGCATGATCTATCGGTTGTCGAACACATCGCCGACCGGGTCGCGGTGATGTACCTCGGTCACATCGTCGAGCTCGCCCCGGTGGACGCGCTGTACGGCGAGCCGATCATGCCGTATACGCAGGCGTTGCTCTCCGCCGTGCCGGCGCCCGATCCCGGCGTGAAGCGCGAGCGCATCCTGCTGGCCGGGGACGTTCCGTCGCCGGCCGATCCGCCCTCGGGATGCGTCTTTCACCCGCGTTGCCAGCATCCGGCGCGCGACGCCGCCTGCATGGCGATCGTGCCACCGCTCGAAGAGAAGAAGCCTGGCCACTGGGCAGCGTGCATCAAGCAGCCGCCCACCTCGGTCTCGTGGGACGCTCAGAAGGCGGCCGGCGGCTCCAAGCCGCCCGAGTTCTTCCTCCCCCGCGCGGCCCTCCACCGCGGCGCCGCGCCGGTGCCGCGCGTCCACGATCTCACCCGCCCCACGTGACCTCCAGCAACGACCCCTCGGTGTTCGCGCAGCCGCAGGCCGCGACGCTCGTGCACGACGAGCCTGGCACCATCCCGCGCTCCATCACCGACGACCGCCGCTTCTTCGGACACCCGCGCGGCCTCTCCACGCTCTTCTTCACCGAGTTCTGGGAGCGCTTCTCGTACTACGGCATTCGCCCGCTGCTCGTCCTCTTCATGACGGCGGCGCTGGCGAGCGGGGGGCTCGGGTTCGACCGGGAGCAGGCCTCGGCGATCGTCGGCATCTACGCCTCGTCGGTGTACCTCGCCTCGCTCCCCGGCGGCTGGATCGCCGACCGCTGGCTCGGCCTTCGCCGCTCCATCTTCTGGGGGGGCGTGCTGATTGCGCTGGGACATCTGGCGATCGGGCTCTCCGCGATCTTCGCGCACCCCGTGTTCTTCCTCGGGCTCATCCTCATCGTGATGGGCACGGGGCTGCTGAAGCCGAACATCTCCGCGCTCGTCGGTGACCTGTACCCGGCGGGCGGCGCGCGGCAGGACTCCGGCTTCGCGATCTTCTACATGGGCATCAACAGCGGCGCCCTGCTCGCCCCGATCATCACCGGCGCGCTCGGCGAGCGTGTCGGCTGGCACTGGGGCTTCGGGGCGGCCGGCGTCGGCATGGTGATCGGACTGATCGTCTTCAAGCTGCGCGCGCCGCGCACGCTGGGCCCCATCGGCGCCGTGCCGTCGGGGACGCCGTCGCAGCAGCGCACGGTGCGCACCGTATCGTTCGGGATCGTCGCACTGGTCGCGGTCGTCGTCGCCCTCGCGATGGCGGGCATCGTGCCGATCAACCCGCTCGCGATCGCGCAGCGCATGACGATCGTGATCTTCACGATGGCGATCCTCTACTTCGGCTACCTGTTCTTCGCCGCCGGACTCTCCAGCGACGAGAAGCGCCGCACCGTCGTCATCCTGGTCCTCTTCATCTTCTCGGCGTGCTTCTGGTCCGCGTACGAGCAGGCCCCGACTTCGCTCAATCTCTTCGCGCGCGACTTCACCGACCGGCACATCCTCGGATGGGACATGCCGGTGGTGTGGTTCCAGTCGCTGCCGCCGCTGTTCGTGGTGACGCTCTCGGCGGTGTTCGCTGCGGTGTGGGCGGCGCTGGCGCGGCGCGGCATCGACTTCTCGAGTCCGGCGAAGTTCGCCTTCGCCCTCTTCTGCGCCGGCCTGTCGTATCTCATCATGGTTGCCGCGTCCAAGCAGGTGATCGCTGGCGGCGGCGCCGGCGTGCGCGTCGGGATGTGGTGGCTCATCATCACCTATCTCCTCCAGGTGATCGGCGAGCTCGCCCTCAGCCCCGTGGGACTGAGCTCGGTCACGAAGCTCGCGCCGCGCCGATTCGTCGGGCAGATGATGGGCGTGTGGTTCATGTCCATCGCCCTCGGCAACCTCGTCGCGGGGCTGATCGGCGGAAACGTGGATCCGGAGAAGCTCGACCAGATGCCGGCGCTCTTCCAGCGCACGGCGACGACACTCTTCATCGCCACCGCCGCGCTGCTGCTGCTCGTCGTGCCCATCCGGAAGATGATGGCGAAAAGCGCGGATGACGGGATGACGGGATGACGGGATGACGTCTTCCAGTCTTCCCGTCTTCCCCCCGTTCACGGCCACGCGAAGATCGACGACGGGACGGTGATCTCGCGTCCCGCCGCGACGTCGCGCGGATTGCGGAACACGAACGCGGTGCGGTCGGCGTTGGTGAAGCTCACCGTCCAGCGGGCGTTCGCGCCGCTGCTGAGCGGCACGGCGAAATCCGCGCGCCACACGCGCGCCGATTTCGGGGGAATGGCCGCCAGCAGGCTCACGCCGACGGATGCCTTCACCGCCGTCGTGACGCCGAAGGGCACGTCACCCGCCCACTGCCGCCCGACGTCCGCGAACATGGCGAACCCCGCGTCGGCCAGGTCGAGCAGGCTGCCGAGTACGTAGCGCTGCTCCGACCGAAACACGATGCGCTGGCCGCCCGCGAAGTACGACTCCTCGTATCCACGGACTCCGCCCTCGGGAACGCCGAGCAACAGCTGAAGGGGCGTTCGCTGCCGATAGGCCCCGCTGAACTCGACGGTCATCTGATTGCGGTGCCGCGGCGAGAAGCGCACATAATGCGACAGACGTCCCGTCGCGATCACGCCGTCCCACTCCCGACTGCCGATCGGACGCCGTCCCTCCGCCTGCAGCTGCAGTCGCGACGTGAAGGCACCCGACGATGCGCCAACGTACAGGTCGCCGGCGACGAACATGTCCTCTTCTTCCCGTTGGCCGGGCGTCGGCAGGCTGCGGCCGAACAGCGTGCCCACCTGGAAGCCGATCGGCACGTCCTGCGTCGCCGTCAGCGCATCGAGCCCATCGACGCGTTCGAAGGTGATGTCGCGAAAGCCGAGCAGCGCGTTCGCCCGCATGATGCGATGTCGCGCGAACGGCGTCGGCACCGGCCCCGCGTCGTTGACGACACCCGAATCCGGCAGCACGAGCCGGTCGCCCGGATTCTCCTCCAGCCCGGTCACTGAAAACCCGACCAGGTTGAGCCGACCGGGATTGCCGATGCGCCAGATCGTCCCGACGTCGAAGAAGCCCCGCTGCACGGCGACGTTCGGGCGCACGCCGTCGGGTTGCCGCAGCTCCACGTAACCATTCGAGCGACCGACGCGTACTCGCCATGCCCTCACCTGCAGGTCGGTGAGGAACGGGTGCGCCGCCTCCGCACGCCACGAGCCGCCGAGCGACGCGCGCTCCCCCTCCAGCGCGAAGATCCACGGTCGTCCGACGAACTGGTGGTCGATGAACCGCGCGCCCAGGCCATCGCGAAATCCCGCGCCGTCGCGCCAGCTCATCGAGCCGTAGAGCCCCTGTCCGCCGACGTTGGCGTTCCCCAGGAGCAGCGACGTCACGTTGGGCGACGTCGCACGCACGCTTCCACCGAACACGATTGCCGCCTCGTCGCTCGTGCGCACCTCGAGGTCCACCCCGCCACTTTCGTTCTGCACGACGAACGCGTCCGCTTCGGCGATGAACGGCTGCGCGCGCAGGATGCGCTCGGACTCCGCTCGCCGCAGCTCGTTGCACGGTTCGCCGCGATCCAGCAGCAGGAAGCGGCGGATCAGCTCCGTGCGCGTGGTGGCGTGCAGGGCGCGCGCGATGCCGGCCAGCCGCGGAAAGCGTGCGAGGCTCGCCACGGTCGGCGCGTCCGCATAGATGACGATGTCGCTGATCTGCTGGCCGGCGCAGGCGACGACCGGCCGCCCGGAAGGCGCCGGCGAGGGCGGCTGCTGCGCGAACGCCGGGGCGAGCGGGCAGGACGCGAGCGCCAGCGCCCACGCGAGGCGGCGCGACGCCACCAGCCTACTTGCCCATGCGGCGCTTCAGCTCCGCGAGCCGGCGTTCGGCGTCGGCGTCCCGCTCCGAGCGCGCGCGCGCACGGCCCATCGCATCGAGCTCCTCTGCCATCCGGGATGAACCGCCGGCCGCCTCGTCCGCCGCCGCGGCCGCCGCGCGGTCGTCCGCGCCGAGTGTGCTGCCCGGCGTGGCGGTGCCCAGCATGGCGCCTTTCAGCTCGGCCGTCATCTCGGCCACGTCGCGCTCGGCGATCGCCAGCTCCGCCTCCTGCGCCTCCAGCTTGCGCGTATAGACCGTCACGCGCTCCGCGTGGTGCTTCTCGTACTTCTCGGCGAGGGCGAGGGTCTGCGCGTCGTTGATCCCGGCGGCTGCCGCCTTGCGACGGCGCATCGTCTCCAGCTCGCGCTGTTCCACCTCGAGGCGCTGGCGCGTCGCAGCCACGCCGGCGCGGAGGTCGTCGAGCCCCAGACGCGCCGTCACCAGCGTCTGCTTCATGCGCGCCAGGCCGGCGCGACGCTCCTCGGGAGGTGTGGCGCGGTCCATCAGGTCGCGGAGGGTTTGGCGGAAGGAGTCGAACATGCGGGGCCCGTGGGCGCACGACGCGCGGCGGCTGGCGCGGCACGGCGCTGGAGCGGCCGGACGCCGGCGCTTAGGATACAGAAGCTACTCGCGCCCTCGCAACCTCAGTATCGGCATGTGACGTCATTTCCGCCCGTCGCCCTCACGGCGACCACTGAAATCATCCGCGACGTCCACCGCACCCGCGCCAACGTCTCGTACAGCGCGGCGGCGCGTGCCGCCGGACTGCGGCCGTACATCCTCCCCGTGCTGGCGCCGGGCGACGCCGATGCGGTCCTGGACGGAATGGCGGGGCTCATCCTCACCGGCGGCGAAGACGTCGACCCCGCCCACTATGGCAGCGCGCCGCATCCGGCGCTGGGGGACGTGCACGCCGAGCGCGACGCCTTCGAGATCGCCCTCGTTCGCGCCGCGCGCGTGCGCCGCCTCCCCACCCTGGCGATCTGCCGCGGCGTCCAGGTCGCGAACGTGGCCCTGGGCGGCACGCTCGTGCAGGACCTGCCGAGCGAATGGCCCACTGCGCTCGCGCACGACGGACGCTGGGCGCGGAGCGACCGCGTGCACGAGCTGCGCGTCGTGGCCGGCTCGCGGCTGGCCCGCGCCATCGGAGCCACCGATGCCACGACCAACTCCCTGCATCATCAGGCGATCGCGCGCGTGGCCGATGGTCTGGTGGCGGTCGCGCACGCGCCTGACGGCGTCGTCGAGGGGGTCGAGTGGGCCGGCGACGACTGGTGGATGGCCGGTGTGCAGTGGCACCCCGAGGAGCTGACCGACACGGCGGAGGAGTGGGATCGCGCGCTGTTCGCCGCCTTTGCCGCCGCGGTGCGCGCCGCCGTCAGCTCACGCGACGCCAGCGAGCCTCGTTCGTGACCTGACGCATCAGGCGATCCGGCGACGAGCGATCGGGAAAGAGCAGCGAATCGCTCACGTCGTTCAGCGCCGTCCGCAGGAGACCGAAGCGCTCGGCTGCCGTCGCGTACAACGTCGCCATGCCATGGTTCTCCGCCAACCGATGATCGGCGGCCAGCTGAAAGCCGCGGCGCCCCATCTCCTCGAAGTAATCCAGGTCGGGACCGCCGCGCCGCCACCGCCGGTGCTCGATGTAGTCGGGGAAGAAGCCACTGATCCACAACGCGTAGTTGCCGAGGTGCGTGCGCACGAGAAAGCTGCGCCGACCATCCGGATCGTCCACGTCGGCCAGCAGGTCGGCGAGCGTGGTGTAGACCTCGTCGTCGGACTCGCCGACGCGCCACGCGCGGTCCCGCAGCCCGAAATGCAGCATCAGCGACGCGAGATAGTCGGCGAGCAGCCGATCGCCTTCGCCGAGCCGGGTGAGGGCATGGCGCACCATCACGTAGGCGAACAGCGGGAGCGATGCCACGGCGCCCTGGCGCGAGCGCATGAGCGCGACGGGAAGCCGCGGGTCGTCGAGCACGCTGTCGATGCCGTGATCGGCGAGTTCCTGCTCGACCTGCGACAGCTCGGCGCCGGAGTCGCGGGCGATGAGGCGCGCAACCAGCTGCGCGTCGTCACGAGTGAGATGATGGCGGGTGTTTGCGAGAATCATGATCCTCCTCCTCGTCCACTCATACCCCGTGCCGCGAGCGATGACACGATGGCGTCCTCTTGATTGTGACGACTCGCACGACGCCTCGTTTCCGCGCTGGCACTCGGCCACTACGAGTGCTGGACCATTTCGCCGTGATCTGACGCACTCTCGGGACGCGCGACGTCCTGGAATGGAACCCGACGCCGAGATGCGGGATACGGAGATCGATCCGGTCGGCAACGAGGTTGCCTCACTGGGGTAGGACCCGTCGACTAAACATCAGGGTGGCGAGCGTCCCCCTCGTGTCCGTACCTTTCGTGCGGTCTTCACTCGCGTTCTCGAGGAGCTCGTGCTGTATTTCTGCATCCCCGCCTACAACGAGGCCCCCACGATCGGCCTGCTGCTCTGGCGCCTGCGCAAGGTGTTCCAGGAGCAGCCGCGCGAGTACGAGGTGCTGGTCTATGACGACGGCAGCACCGATGCGACGGCGGACACGCTCGCGCCATATCACAAGGTCATGCCGTTGACCGTGCTCGGTGGCACCAGGGTCGGCTACGCCGCCGCGGTCGACGCGCTCTGCCGCGAGGCGTCGCGGCGCACGCGATACCCACGGCGCGATGCGGTGGTCCTGCTCCAGGCGGACTTCACCGATCAACCCGAGAATCTTCCGGAGCTGATCAAGCGCTTCGACGGCGGCGCCGATCTGGTGATCGCCGAGCGCCCGGCGGACTCGGTGAAGGATCCGGCGCCGGTGCGCTCCCTGCGCCGCCTGGCACCGTGGGTCGTTCGCCCGTTCGTCAGCGTCACCGGCGTGCGCGATCCATTCGCCACGCTGCGGCTCTTTCGCGTCTCGGTGATCCGCGATCTCATCAAGGAGCGCGGCGACGCGCCCCTGCTCGAGGGTGAGGGATGGAGTGCCAACGCGGACCTGCTGCTGCGCGCCGCCCCACATGCGCGTCGCGTGGAGACCGTGGAGCTGGCGCCGCGCTACGACGTGCGGGAACGGCCGTCGCGCATCCGCCCGTGGGCCGATGCCATGACGCTGTTCCGCTTCGCTCGCGGTGCGCGCGGCCGCAGCGTCCGGCCGGTGCGCGCATGACGAACTTCATGCGCCTCGTCCGCCACGTTCTCACGCTCGGTGTCTTTCTCTTCGCCACACCCGTGTCGGCGCAGGATCACGGCGGCGCGCCCATCCCGGTGCCCTTCGGGGTCGGCGAGCGGCTCGAGTACGACGTGAAGTTCGGCAAGCTGCGGGTCGGCTCCGGCTCCATGGAAGTCGCGGACGTCCAGGACGTGCGGGGTCGCTCCGCCTGGCACACGATCTTCCAGGTGCGCGGGGGCACGTTCTTCTATCGCGTGAACGACCAGTACGAGAGCTGGATCGACCGGCATACCGGCAACTCGCTGCGCTTCAAGCAGGACCTCAATGAGGGTCGCCGCGACGTCGAGCGCGCATTCGAGATCTTTCCCGAGCGTGGCGTCTTCCAGGAGAGCGGCGAGGATACGACCCAGGCGAGCGTGAAGAATCCGCTCGATGACGGCTCGTTCCTCTACTTTCTCCGCTCCATCCCGCTCGCGGTCGGCGAGTCGTACACCTTCGAGCGCTACTTCCGTCCCGACCGCAACCCGGTGACGATCAAGGTCCTGCGCAAGGAGCGCATCGAGGTGCCTGCCGGCGAGTTCGATGCGATCGTCGTCCAGCCAGTCATCAAGACGACGGGCATCTTCTCCGAGAACGGGCACGCCGAGATCTGGCTTTCGGATGACGAGAACCGCATCATGCTGCAGATGAAGTCCGGTCTCTCGTTCGGCTCCCTCAACCTGTACCTCAGATCGTACCGCCCAGCCCAGGCCGGAGCGACGGTCCGCCGGCCGTAGTGCCGAAGCACGCCGATGAAGCGGACCTGACGGCCGTCCGGACCATCCCCGTCGCGGTTCGTCCGAACAAGGTGCGCGCTGCCGATTTTGCGCAGCCGCCTCGCGACGACCGCAGCTTCGGCGCCTTTCTCGGCGCGCTGCCCGACGTGCTCGTCGCGCGCGACTTCCTGGCCGTCGTCGACGCGATCGTCACCGCTGCCCGGCGGGAGCGCGGCGTGATCGTGATGCTGGGCGGTCACATCGTGAAGACCGGCCTCGCACCGGTGCTCATCGAGCTCATGTCACGCCGCGTCGTGACGCACGTCGCCATGAACGGCTCGGCCGCGATCCACGACTACGAGGTCGCGCGCTTTGGCGCCACGTCGGAGGACGTTGCCGCCGGGCTGAAGGACGGCACCTTCGGGATGGCCGAGGAAACCGGCCGCGAGATGAACGAGGCCTTCGTCGCCGGCATGCGCGCCGAACGCGGCATGGGCGAGACACTCGGCGTCGCACTGGACGAAGGGAGAGCCCTCGCCAATCCGGAGCTGTCCCTGCTGCTCGCGGCGCGCCGTCTCGGTGTGCCGATCTCGGTGCACGCCGCGCTCGGCGCCGAGATCATCCACCAGCATCCAGCCGCGAGCGGGGCCGCGATCGGCGACACGAGCCATCGCGACTTCCGCCGCCTCGCGCATTCCCTCGTCAGTCTCGACGACGGCGGTGTGGTGCGGAACCTCGGCAGCGCGGTGATCATGCCGGAGGTCTTCCTGAAGGCGCTCACCATCGCCCGCAACCTCGGCGGCGGCAAGCCCCAGGGATTCACCACCGCCGACTTCGACATGCAGCGGCATTACCGTCCGCGCGTGAACGTCGTGCAGCGCCCCACGCTGCAGAGCGGCAAGGGCTACGAGATCACCGGGCACCATGAGATCATGGTGCCGCTGCTCGTGTGGTCCGTGATCACGAAGCTGGAAAGCGCCGGATAGCTCGCTCTGTTCTCGTGCCGGATAGACGAAGAGCCGTCGCGATGCGACGGCTCTTTCAGTTGCCCTGCGCGTGGCGCCAGCCGTTCAGTATCCCTTCCCCGACCACTTCTCGCGGAGGCGGCGTGCCGTGTCCGGGCTGAAGATCCGGATCACGAGATAGATCAGCGCGCCCACGATCGCGATCTTGATCGCGAGCCCGAGCAGGCCGCCGAAGATACCGAGAACGACCCCGAAGAGGCCGAACACGAGCCGGAGCACGAACAGTCCGCCGACGGCGAACAGGCCGATCATGAAGATGGTGCGGAGCATCGAACGTTCTCCCTTGCGAGTCTGACGTCCGTACGCGGACGCCGCGCCGGCGGTTTCAGGCGATCGGCGCCGGCCCTCTGGCTCGCGCGTCGACACGCGGTGAGATTGCGCTCATGCACCCCTTCGCCGCAAGTCGGCACGGCGCGGCATGACCGTCGTCCCCGACCTCGTCGTCCTCGGCGGCGGCATCGCCGGCCTCACCTCGGCGCTCGCGGCGGCGGGGCGCGGCATGCGGGTCACGGTGATCGATCAGCCTCGCGGCGGTGCCGCGTCGCGCGCGTCGGCCGGAATGCTCGCGCCGTCCATCGCGGGTCTTCCCGAGTCGGTTCGCGCTGCGGCACTCGAAGCTCGTGACGTCTATCCGCGCTTCCTCGCCATGCTCCGCGACCGGACCGACGTCGACGTCCCGCTGGATCGGCAGGGGATCCTCGAGCTGGCTGCATCCGACAGCGACTTCGAGCAGCGCGCCGCCCGCGCCGGCAGCCGCGCCGAACGCCTCGATGCCAAGGCGCTCGCGGCGCTCGAGCCAGCGTTCTCTGGCCATCCGGGGGCCATCCTCCATCCCGATGACGGTGCGGTGGACACCGTGACCCTCATGGGCGCGCTCGACGTGGCAATCGCCCGCCAGCCGCGCATCACGCGCCTCACCGACGAAGTCGCGTCGTTCGATTCGCGGGGCAACCTCCCCGCCTTCCTCTCGCGTGGGGGCACGAGATACGGCAGCCGGCGACTGCTCGTGGCGGGCGGCGCATGGGCGGGCGGACTGCCGGGTCTCCCCCGACCGCTTCCCGTGCGGCCGGTGCGCGGCCAGCTCGCCAGGCT
>DASSIC010000461.1:0-7394 GCA_035692325.1 Gemmatimonadaceae bacterium
CGTCCCGATAGTCGCGGAACGACGTGCCGCGCGCAGCGATGGACTCGGTGAGGACGCTGGTGATGCCGGCGTGGAGACGCAGGACCGCCTCGTCGTCCACCGTGCTCGCCGAACGCGAAGGGTCGATCCCGGCGCGCCAGCAGGCTTCGTTCGCGTAGATGTTGCCGATCCCCACCACCAGCCGCTGGTCCATCAGCACCTTCTTGACCGCCTGCCTGGACCCCCGAAGAAGGACCGATAGATGCTGGACGGAAAAGCCCCGGTCAAGGGGCTCGACCCCGAGCCCGGCGTCGTACGCCGAAAAGCGCGCGGAATCCATCAGTGTCACCGTGCCCAGCCGCCGGATGTCGCGGTAGTGCAGGCTGCGTCCGTCATCGAGCGCGAAGTCGAGGGTGGAGTAGGGCGCCTCGTCTTCGGGGAGAGGGCCATCGCTCAGCAGCAGCGCGCCGGTAAAGCGCGGCTGCACCACGATCCGATCGTCGCGGTCCAGGTCGATCACGACGAGCTTGGCGCGCCGCCAGGCGCGAACGACGGTGGCGCCCACCGTGCGGCGCGCGAGCGAGGGCGCGTCGATCTCACGCAGGACGTCGGGACGGCGCACGACGACATCCGTGATGATGCGTCCACGCAGCGCGCGATCGAGGTCGCGCGCGATCGTCTCAGTTTCCGGCAGCTCTGGCACTGGCGGGTGTTCGGCGGGCACTCTCGCGCCAGCCGATGTCGGTTCGTAGCTGCTTGCCGGCGAACTCCACCCGCTCGGCGTAGCGACGGCTGCGGTCACGGGCCTCGTCGATGGTCGCGGCCACGGCGCTCACGGCGAGCACGCGGCCGCCGGCGGTGCGCAGGCGGGCCTCCGCGTCGCGCGACGTGCCGGCGTGGAAGACGATGATCCCCTCGGCGGGCGGCGGCAGGGTGATCACGTCGCCGGTGCGCGGCGATTCGGGATAGTGCGCCGCGGCGAGCACCGTGGTGACGCACGATCCGGAAACGCCAGCGGTGGCCGCGGACAGCGATGCTCCGCTCGACGCACGACGCATGAGCTCGAGCAGCGACGGCGTGACCTGGAGCACGGGCAGGAGCGCCTCCGTTTCGGGGTCGCCGAACCGGCAGTTGAACTCGACGACCTTCGGGCCCTCCGACGTCATCATCAGGCCGGCGTACAGCAGACCGGTGAATGGGCGGCCGCGCGCCGAGAGCGCATCGAGCGTTCGACGGAATATCGTGCGGATCGATTCGACGTCGGCGCGCGAGCCGAGCGACACGGGCACGTAGGCGCCCATCCCGCCCGTGTTGGGCCCTCGATCGTGATCCAGCAACCGCTTGTGATCCTGGAGGCCGGGGAGCATCACGAAGTCGGCCCCGTTCGTGATGGCGAACACGGAGAGCTCTTCACCAGCCATGAACTCCTCGATCAGCACCTCGGCGCCGGCCGCGCCGAACCGGTTGCCCTCGAGCATGTCCTCGATCGCGGCGTCGGCGTCGTCGAGCGTCTCGCAGACGACGACACCCTTGCCCGCGGCCAGGCCGGAGGCCTTCACCACCACCGGCGCGCCGAACCGGCGTGCAGCCGCCTGCGCATCGGCGGTATGCGTGTGCATCTCGGCACGTGCCGTGGGGACGCCGGCCTCCAGCATGAGCTGCTTGGCGAACGCCTTGGAGGTCTCGATCTCGGCCGCGGCGCGCGTGGGTCCGAAGACCGGCAGCGCCTCTTCCCGGAACCGATCCACGAGGCCGGCGGCGAGCGGCGCCTCGGGCCCGACGACCGTCAGGTCGACGCGGCGGTCGCGCGCCAGACGCACCAGGGCCTCGACATCGGTGGCAGAGGTCGGGACGCATTCGCCCAGCTCGGCAATGCCGGGATTGCCGGGGGCTGCCAGCAGTTCGAGCCCGGGGTCGTCCCGGCGAAGCCGCCAGGCCAACGCATGCTCACGCCCCCCTCCTCCCACGATCAGAACGCGCATGGGGGTGGAATATAGCCCGCCGGCTGCTCCTTCCCGCTCGGCCTCGGCCGTCGGCGGCCGGCGCTGGTTGTGACGCCCCTCTGGCGGCGGCTCGGGGATTCCGTAATATGACCTGCTGACCTCACGACGCCGGGGGGTATCGCAGTGCAGCTGGACGAGCTCCAGGTCGTGCTGCCAGACCGCTATCGCATTCAACGCGAGATCGGTCGGGGCGGCATGGCCGTCGTTTACCTAGCCGAGGACGTGCCGCACGGCCGCGACGTGGCCGTGAAGGTGCTCAGCCCGGAGCTCACCTCGTCGATCGACGCCGAGCGCTTCCGGCGTGAGATCCAGATTGCCGCGCGTCTCAGCCATCCGAACATCCTGCCCGCGTACGACTCGGGCAGCGCGAACGGTCTGCTGTATTACGTGATGCCCTTCGTCCAGGGCGAATCGCTGCGCGCGCGCCTGGACCGTGAATCACAGCTCCCGATCGAGGAAGCGATCGCCATCACCTGCGAAGTGGCGGATGCGCTGGCCTACGCGCACTCGCAGGGTGTGGTGCACCGCGACATCAAGCCGGAAAACATCCTGCTGCAGAGCGGCCACGCCGTGGTCGCCGACTTCGGCATCGCGCGCCTGGTGCAGGACGCGGGGGCAGAGAAGCTCACGCAGACCGGCATGTCGATCGGCACGGCGTCGTACATGAGCCCCGAGCAGTTCACCGGGGAGAAGGTGGACGGACGCAGCGACGTGTATGCTCTCGCTTGCGTGCTGTACGAGATGCTGGTGGGGCAGGTGCCGTTCACCGGTCCCAACGCGATGGCGATCATGGCGCGGCACACGATGCAGGCGGTGCCGTCGATCCGCATGGTCCGCTCGTCGGTGCCGGAAGATGTGGAGGCCGTGATCTTCCACGCGCTCGAAAAGACGCCGGCTGACCGCTTCGCGACGGTCGACGAGTTCAAGGATGCGCTGCTGAGCGGCAACCACGGAATGACGTCGACGTTCGCGAAGAGCACTCCGATGTACACGGCGGCGTATCGCGCTGCGCACATGAAGCGCGGAGGGTGGAACACCCGACGCAGCATGCTGGGCATCGCCGCGGGCGTGCTGGTGATCGCCGTCAGCGTGGTGACGGTACGATCGCTGCTCGGCAAGCAACGCAACGCCGCCGCGGGGGTCGTGGACCCCAATGCCGATCCACGGCACATCGGCGTCCTGTACTTCGCCGACGAGAGCAAGGATGGCTCGCTGCGTTTCCTGGCGGATGGGCTCACGGAGTCGTTGATCGACGAGCTCGCGCGCGTGCCGGAGCTCAACATCGTCTCGAAGAACGGGGTGCGTCTCTTCCGCGGATCCGACTACGACGTGGTGAAGGATTCCGTCCAGCGAACCTTGAAGGTCGGGACGGTAGTGCGCGGCGAACTGGAGCCGTCGGGGCGCGGGGTGAAGGTGACGGTGCGGCTCGTGGAGGCGGAAACCGGCAGCGACATGGCGCGGGAGAGCTTCCAGGCGGACACCGCGAACATGCTCGCGACGCAAACGCAACTCTCCAAGCAGGTCGGCGAGTTCCTGCGAAAGAATCTGGGCAACGAGATCAGCCTCAAGGAATCTCGCCAAGCGACGGACAACTCCGAGGCGTGGACGCTGGTACAGCGGGCGGAAAAGAAGCTGAAGGACGCCGACTCCTTGATCGCCGCGGGGCAGGCGGCTTCAGGCTCGCATCTGCTTGGTGAAGCCGAGCAACAGCTCGTCCAGGCGGCGCGGCTCGACGGCTCGTGGACTCGGCCCCCCATCACCCGGGCGGCGATCGCGTACCAGCGGGCGCGCCTGGAGAAGGCGCAGCCGGAGCTGGCGGCGGCATCGATCGACAGCGGGCTGGCGCAGGTGGCGCGGGCGCTGGCCGCCGACCCGCGATCGGCCGACGCGCTCGAGCTACGCGGCAAGCTCCGATATCTGCGCATCGAGCTGCGGCTCGTGCCCGATGGTCCGGAATGGAATCGCACCCTGGATACCGCCGAGGCCGACCTGCGGTGGGCGGTGGACCTCAATCCGGCGCAGACGGGCGCGTGGGTGACGCTGAGCAGGCTGGCGTACAAGAAGCAGAAGGTACAGGACGCGAACAGCGCGGCGCGGAAGGCGTACGAGACCGACTACTACCTGGCCAATGCCCGCGAAGTGCTCGTCCGTTTGTTCTGGACGTCGCACGATCTCGAGATGTTCCCCGATGCCGCGAGGTGGTGCAACGAAGGACATCAGCGCTTCCCGCGTGACGCATTCTTCGAGGAGTGCAAGCTCTGGATGCTCACGACGAAGGCGAAGAAGCCGGATCCCGACGAGGCATGGCAACTCGTCGACTCGATACGCGCCTTCACGCCGCCCGCGGATACGGCGTTCGGGATGCGTCACGCCCGCATCATCGCCGCCGCGGTGCTCGCGCGCGCCGGGGAAACCGGCGGCGGTTCACGCGTGCTGCTCGACAGCGCTCGTCACGTCCTGCTTGCCGCCCGCGCGACGCCCGAGCTCGATCCGCGACGTGAGCTGCAGGGCGACGAGGCCATCGCGCGCATCTTCCTGCACGATTACGACGAGGCGGTGCGGCTGCTCGAGAGCTACCTCGCCGCCAATCCCGATCACCGCAAGGGATTCGCGACGAACACGTCGCTGTGGTGGAAGGATCCGAAGCTCCAGGCGCACCCCGGGTTCAAGGCGCTGATTGCGGGGGCGCGGTGAGGCGTGAAACGTGGGACGGGATGACGGGATGACAGGATGACGGGATGACGGAAAAGGGCACACCGGACTGCTGTCGGTGTGCCCTTCTCCGTCCCACGTCAAACGTCCCACGTCCAACGGTCGTTCGTCAGACCGGGGGCACCGCGTCGCCCGCCGGCGGTGTCGACGGCGAATCGGGACCGCGGAAGGCATCCTTGAATGCGTCGCCAGCGCGACGGACGGCGTCGCTCACGTTGTCGAACCCGCGACGGGCCTTGTTCGAGTAGTAGCTCGTCGCCTCGGCGTAGTCGTCGCCGAGCGAAGGGCCGCGGTCGCCGCGGCGCGCGTAGGTGCCGGCGAGAATGGCGTCGTAGGCGCCGCCGGAGCGCCAGCGCTCGAGCTCACCCGCGCGCACCGTGTTGAAGGGATGCTCGCGGAACGCGGTGTTCACCAGGCGGAGAATCTGGTCCCAGGTATCGCCGCCCGTCTCGTACGCCGCGGCCTGCCGCATGAACTCCTCGACGCTCGCCGCGTCGCCGTAGTCCGGCCCGCCGGCGAGCTTCATGAAGCTGCGCTGCGCGACCATCGTGTCCTGCACGGCGAGCAGGCCAGCGCGGTCGGTGGACAGCTCGCTCTTGCGGTGCCACTCCAGCAGTGCCAGCTGGAACGGCAGCAGCGCGAGTCCCACCGGGAAGAGGGCGAGGGAGCCGATCGAGAGGATGACGAGCGCCACGGTGCGATACAGCATGTGCCCGCTCATGATGTGCCCAAGCTCGTGCGCGAGCAGAAAGCGGCGCTCGTCGTCGCCGTCAAGCAGCTCGAGCGCGCCTGAGGTGATGACGATGAACGGCCGCTCGAACCCGATCGCGTAGGCGTTGACCTTGGGCGACTGCGTGACGTAGAGCTCGGGACGCTCGGGCCAGTCCATCGTGGCGCAGACGTCGCCAAGCAGGGCGTGCAGTCGTGGGCGCTGCGCTGGTCCCACCTGGACGGCGTTGGCGAGGAAGAGCTGCCGGACACCGCGCTCCGTGATGAAGCCGGCGACCTTTCGCACGACCTCGTCGAAGCCGGGAATCGCGCGCAACGTGTCCAGCGCGGCACGATCGGCGGGATGCTCCCAGGCGCGGGAGGAGATCTGCGGAAGAGGGACGGGCACGCTGGCTCCTGGACGGTGGATATCCGGACTACGGCCGGGGTGCCGGGAAAGTGTCAGGGGCGTGCGGTTGACTCAGGACTGAATGACGGACGACTGACGACGGAGAACGGGGTTGCCGGATAAGCTTCGGGCAACCCCGTTCTCTGTTTTCAGTCGTCAGCTATCCAGAAGACAGTCAACGGCATTCCGTGCGTCGGTGAGGCCGCTTCACACCACGTGGAAAGCGTGCTCCAGGTCAGCCAGCAGGTCGTTCACGTCCTCCACGCCACAGCTCAGCCGGACGAGCCCCTCGGTGATGCCGAGCTGGGCGCGGCGGGCGGGATCCACGCTCGCGTGCGTCATCGATGCCGGATGGCTGATGAGGCTCTCCACGCCGCCCAGCGACTCGGCGAGGGAGAAGAGCCGGCAGCGGCTCAGCACGGCGTTCGCGCGCTCCTTGCTGCCCAGCTCCACCGAGATCATCCCGCCGAAGCCGGACATCTGCTGCTTGGCCAGCGCGTGCTGCGGATGCGAGGGGAGTCCCGGATAGATGACCTTGTCCTCGCCGAGCCGCTCGACCAGCCATGCCGCCACCTGGCGACCGTTCTCGTCGTGCCGGGGCATGCGAAGGTGCAGGGTCTTGGTCCCGCGCAGCGCGAGCCAGGCGTCGAACGGGCCCGGGTTCGTGCCTGCCGAGTTCAGGTTGAACTGGAGCCGTGCCGCGAGGTCGTCGTCGTTGAGGATGGCGATGCCGCCCACCATGTCCGAATGACCATTCAGGTACTTGGTGGTGGAGTGGTAGATCATGTCCGCGCCGAAGTCGAACGGGCGCTGGAAATACGGCGAGCAGAAGGTGTTGTCGACCAGGAGCAGAGCGCCGCCCTTGTGGGCGATCTCGGCCGCGGCGCGCAGGTCGGTGATCCGCATCAGCGGATTCGACGGCGTCTCGACGAACACGAGCCTGGTCTTCGGCGTCATGGCGTCGGCGATGCGCTGCGGGTCGCGGGTGTCCACCCACGAGAAGGTCAACCCGAAGTTCTGCAACACCTTATCGAACAGCCGGAACACCCCGCCATACATGTTCTCGCTGCAGACGATGTGATCGCCGGCGCGGAAGAGCATCATGATGGAGGTGACGCACCCCATGCCCGAGCTGAAGGCGAAGCCGTGCCGGCCGCCCTCGAGGGCCGCCACGTTGCGCTCGAGCGCTTCCCGCGTCGGATTCTTGCCGCGGGCATACTCATAGCCCTTGTTCTGGCCGAGTGCGTCCTGGACGTAGGTGGAGGTGAGGTAGACCGGCGTCATGATCGCCCCGGCGAGGGGCTCCGGACGCTGGCCGGCGTGAATGGCGCGGGTCGCAAACCCGGCGTCGAGATCGTCGTCGAAAACCCGCGTCATGCCGATACTACTCCAGGTCGAGTCGTGCGGGGCAAGTTAACGGGAGGGCCGGTGGGGGGCGAGGACGCCGCCTGCGCTCGACTCGCCGCGTGAAAGAGTCAGGAACCACCGAACCATGTCCGTGCAAATCAACTCCACCGCTCCCCAGTGTCTCGTCGTGGACGACGAGCCGCGGCTCCGCCAGGTGCTCGTGCACCTGATGAAGA
>DASSIC010000462.1:0-3248 GCA_035692325.1 Gemmatimonadaceae bacterium
CGGTGGGGGGCGAGGACGCCGCCTGCGCTCGACTCGCCGCGTGAAAGAGTCAGGATCCACCGAGCCATGTCCGTGCCAACCAACCTCGCTGCTCCCCAGTGTCTCGTCGTGGACGACGAACCGCGACTCCGCCAGGTGCTCATGCACCTGATGAAGAACGACGGATATTCCTGCGTCGAGGCGGGGAACGGCGAAGAAGCGCTGGCGCTGCTGCAGGAGCATCCGATCACGCTCGTGATGAGCGACCTCCGGATGCCGAAGATGGACGGACTCGAGCTGTTGCGGCAGGTGCGGTCGCGCTGGCCGGACGTGGCGGTGGTGATGATCACGGCCGTGGCGGACGTGGAGGTCGCGGTGAGCTGCCTCGCGATCGGCGCGATGGACTACCTCACCAAGCCGTTCCATCTCGAGGAAGTGCGGGCGCGGGTGGCGCAGGCGCTCGAGAACCGGCGTCTCGTGATCGAGAACCGCGGTTATCAGGAGAGCCTGCAGGAGAAGGTGGCGGTGCAGGCGCGACGACTGGAGGAGCTGTTCATGGCGAGCGTGCAGTCGCTCGCCGAGGTGCTGGAGCTGAAGGATCCGTACACGCGCGGACACTCGGTGCGTGTGAGCGAGTACTCGGCGGTGATCGCCAGGGAGCTCGGCATCGAGGGGGAGACGCTGCGACAGATCGAGCTGGGCGGCCACGTGCACGACATCGGCAAGATCGGCGTGCGCGAGGAGGTGCTGAACAAGCCCGGCAAGCTGACCGACGTGGAGTACGAGCACATCATGACGCATCCGGTCGTCGGCTGGCGAATCCTGGCGCCGCTGCTGGCGGATACGCCGGTGGCGTTGAACATCGTGCGCTCGCACCACGAGCGGTTCGACGGCCGCGGCGTGCCGGACCAGCTCGCGGGCACGGCGATCCCGCTGGAGGCGCGCATCGCGGCCGCCGCCGACGCGTTCGATGCGATGACGAGCGACCGCCCCTATCGCCCCGACGGACTGAGCGTGGACGACGCGCTGCGGGACCTGGTGCGCTGCAGCGGCACCCAATTCGATCCAGACGTGATCGCGGCGCTGGTGCGCGCGTCGAACGCGGGACGCCTGATCGTGGTGCGACGTCCCACGGCACCGCGCGGCGTGGCGATCGTGCAGCGAACTACGCTGACGGCGTCGAAGCAGTCGGCGTAATCTCGACTGCGCTCGGCTGCTTGTATGCGCTGAGCCGCCACTCGCACCAGCGGCGAATCTCCTCCTCGGTCGCGTTTCCCTCGACGTGAAGCAGGATCTCGTTCTCCTTGACCGGATCCGGCACCGCGCGGACCCGCGCGCTGTGGACGTCGCGCAACTCGGCGACGGCGCGCTCGAGCTCGCGAGGATAGACGTTGAAGCCGTTGCGCGTGAACATCGGCTTCAGAAGTCCCAGGAAGGTGATGGTACCGTCGGCGTTCTTCACGCCGCGGTCACCGGTGCAGAGCCATTCTCCACGTCGCGGAAGTCCGGCGTCGGCGTCATGCACATAGCCACGAAAGACGCCGGGGCCGCGCACGCAGATCTCGCCCACCTCGCCATCGGGAAGCATCGGGGCAACGCCGGGCGGCACCGAGGCGCTCGGCGAGTAGTCGGCCGGCGGGAAGATGGCGACGTCGACCCCAGGATACGGTCGACCGAGCGTGCCACGCGCATTCGCGTGCTGCAGGTCGTTGAACAGGCACACCGGTCCGGCCTCCGTGAGACCGTATCCCTGTCGCAGCTCCACACCGGTGGCGGTCGCCCAGCGATCCTGGAGCGACGCCGGGAGCTCGGCGCCGCCGCACACGCAGATCCGAAGCGCACTGTCACGGAGATCGATCCCACGTCGCTCGCACACGTTGAGCAGGGCGTGGTACACGGAGGGCACCCCGACCATCACGGTGATCCGCGAGGCGAGATGTTCCACCGCCTTCACGGGATGAAAGCGCTCCATCGTGACGACGTGCGCGCCGGCCATGAGGGCGGCGGCACCGGTGACGGTGAGGCCGAACAGGTGCGACCAGGGGAGGAGGGCGAGCACGCGGTCATCCGCGCCGTACTCCATCGCCGTGATCGTGGCCCGCGCGTTGGCGAGCAGGTTGGCGTGCGTGAGCACGGCGCCCAGCGGAATCCCGCGCATGGCCGACGTATAGACGATCGCCGCCTCCTCATCGCGCCCTGGCAGGTCGCGCTCGCCCTCAAGCGACAGGCCGTGGTGCGAGCCGAGGTCGATCTCCCTGGCGACACCGTGGGCGACGACACGCGCCATTCGTGGCGCATGGTCGAGCAAAACCCTCGGCAGCTCGGCGGGGACGCGCGCAGCCAACGGCTCGGTGGTGAACACCGCGCCGACATTCGCATCCGCGCACTGGAACGCAATCTCGGCGGGTGCCGCGAGCGGATTGACGAGCACGGCGCCGCGGCCCTCGCAGGCGGCGAGCGCGGTGAGAAATGCGGGTGACGTGGGAAGCAGGATCGCCGCGCGGCGGCCACTCAGGGCACGCACGAGCGGCGCGCTGCGCTGGAGCAGGGTGAGGCCGGCGGCGATGAGCTGCTGGGCCTCGAAGTCGTCGACGCGGCCCCTGCCGGCAGCGATGGCGAGGGGGAGAAGGGAGAGGGGGTTGGTCACGGATGCGCGATTGGCATCGCTCAACGTAATTGGTGCCGCCGAGACTAGATCTCGAACCGCCTCAACGATCCCTTTAGCCGCTCCGCGACTTCCGCCAGATGCTGACTCGAGCTGGCGATGTTCGACATCGCCGCCGACTGTTCCTCGACCACCGCGCTCACCTGCTCGGCGGTGGAGGAGTTCATCTCGGCTGTGGCGGCGAGCATCTCGATCTCGCCGGCCAGCGACTCGGCCTCGCCGCGCTGGGCGTCTGCCGCCTCGACGATGCGATCCACCGCGGTGCGCGCGCCCGTGATCTCGCGGTCGATCTGGGTGAGCGCTTCGGCGGAGGCGCGGATCACCGCTTCGCCCGCGGTCACGCGATCGCTCGCGACGAGGATCTGTTCTTCCGTACGAACCGCGCTCGTGCGGATCTCGGCGGCAAGGGTGCGGATCTGGTCGAGGGCGCGGGCGCTCTCGGCGGCCAGCTTTCGCACCTCGTCGGCGACGACGGCGAAGCCGCGCCCATGTTCGCCGGCGCGTGAGGCTTCGATCGCGGCGTTGAGCGCGAGCAGGTTTGTCTGGCGCGCGATGACACCGATGGCGTCGGTGATCTTGCCGATGCGTTGCGACTTCTCCCCCA